>NZ_NAHZ01000004.1:0-6191 GCF_002196785.1 Desulfosporosinus sp. FKA
CAGCATTGCGTAGTTTCTGTCTTTTTGGATTCTTTTTAGTTGTCAAAGTCGGCTACTTTCTCCTCTTCAGGGGATGATTTCACCTTTGTTAGTCATACTCGAACCTTCGAATAATATGCAGTTAGATGTTTGCACTTCTTGTGACTGCAGCCTGTCCCTCCACGGCTTATTATCCCCGTTTCATAGGTATTGGCTGCGCTATCCGCCGAATAATGTCAGGTTATACATGATTATTATGCTTTCCCTGCCACCGCTTCATTGTGTGTAATCACTCTGCGTTCCGGCCTTCCCACGTTCCGATAGTTCTATCGTTACATATGCTTTTAGGTTTACCCTTTGAGCCTGTATGCTTGATACTACCTTTAATAGTATAGGGAATTTCATAGAAACATGTTTTACTCTTCCCCACATACGCTGCGTTTCACAGCAATGGCATTTCTACCATTATCGCGTCTGGACCCTTTCGTTCAGGTTTTCGTCAGTGGGCCTTATCCCACATTCTCACCATGAGCATTTTATAGACTCCCGGCGTATCATCTGCACAGCCTGCCTCCAGGCCGGTTTCCGCAGCAAAACGCTGGGACAGACTTCCGCCGACTTCAACGGGCTGCATCAAGGACTTGTTATTACACACTTTCCTTTTTGCCGTAGTCTCAGAGGGAGCGTTTCAAGGCGTTACCCAATCATTCCACTCCTCAAACTATCAGTTAGAGATTGTTAATCTCTGCTGTTTTTACTTTGCTGCAGGATTTAACCCACCTGCAAATTTGTACAGCAACGTGTCGCTGCACTGTACCCATGAACGTAGATAGAAAACATTGCGCCTGTTTTAATTCAATTCTGAATATTATTAAACTTACAACCAGCACCACAGGCGGCTTTCAGACTGTCTGTTTTCTGCATACTACCACGCACTCAACGTGCCCGGAGTTGCTAAAATGTCGGTTTAGAAACCACATTAACACTTTTATGCGCTATAAACCCTAAAAGAACAGGCAGAAGAACTTGACCTGTACTATATAAGTCGGGTTAATTCCTCCGTCAGAAAGCTTATTCAAACCACGTTGTCACGGTAGAGACACAGGTTACCTGGCATCCCCCGCACAGATCCCGGCGTGCAGATTTCCCGCACCGGGCTCTTCAAAAGTACACGCTTCCGTATTCCAGTCCGGCATTAGAAATCAAAGTGAGGTTGTACTAGATCCGACTCGACAATTCTTGGCTTTGGAACTCCATATCTTTCCCAACATGCGTCAAACTCGTCTAGATTAAAACTACGTCGCTAACTTCTTCGGTTAAGCCATTTGTAAAACCCCGACAGACCCTCCAAAACCTTGCCTTTAGTTAGTTTCTTATCGAACACGTCGTCATCTGCTCTTTGTCTGTTTCCAAACTGTTTTTAACGAGGCTGAATAGCTTCAGAAGATACGGCTCCCTGTGGCCTGTATAGTGCTCTGTGTACACTTCACCTAGTGGTCACCCATTTCGGCGCAACACTGATATAGGTGGTTGGCTAAACCTTTCCCAACAGGGACTTTCACCCTGCCAGACTGACTGAACTTACTTGGCGTTCCACGATCTTGATCATCAGCTGAAGGATGGAATACACGGGCGTATTCATCAAAGACATTTGGAATTACTGATTCTACAGGCGTGCCCGTACACCGTTTTCTCACAGGGAGAGAATGTAATAACCATTCTGCTGGTTTAATATCGTTTGGTATCGTTACTCCTTTGGCTAACCTTAACACCTTTCACCCAACACCTCTCTAATTATATAATTAGTTATATGCTTGGGGCCTATAAAGAGCGCTATGCCAACAGCACAAATGCATTATTAGGTACTATTAACTCATCCATTCACCATCTCTCCGGTTCGGTTATCCATTAGGCAACCACATTCGCATCCTGCGAGATTGAAGGAGTTCGCTAGTTGACTTCTGGCTTGGGTTTATGGGTATTTGGGATTGGGATAATGATTGGCGAGCCATGATATCTGCTTCAATATAGTTGTTAGCTACTGCAGCACCAGTGCAAATAATGGTTCCTGCAACTCCTTCATGATATAGCTTTGACGCTCCATTTATTCGTTCACGTAAAATAGGGGATATGCTTCCGTCCTTTTTTGCAGGATAACCAAGTACAATGATGACATCTCTTTTTTGGCCGCTATTATTGGCTGATTTATTAAAATTAAGACAAGTTACTGTAATTGCAATGAAGAAGCATAGTATGACTAAGAATAATAAAATATAAACTATTGTCAATTAACACATCCCCCCTCTTACAATCTTCATTACTTGTTTCGCCTATTCTACATATGTTCAACAAGCGTCAGACCTGCTCCCATATAGGCCATTCCCTCCACCTTCCCAGTTCAGTGAGTTCCTTTGGATAGGTAAGGATGTCCATCCTGCGGGATTGAAGATGACGGTAGCTGGACTTTATGGGGACGCGGGGATTTTGGGGGAGGGTAACGTGGGCTGTAGTGGTGATAGGAGCGCAAATAATTTACTGTGGCCATCTTCGGGGTAGCGGGGTTGGCGTGAGCGATTAGGAAAGATTAATCTATGAATTTATATGGAACAAAATCAATTCACAGAGTGAGTTTTAATATCAATTATAATCTTTCCATCTTCATAATGTATGAAGCTTCCCGACTTTGTCACCCTTGCATCAATATTATTACTCACTAAACTACCAGTACGGTATGTTGAAAGCAAAAAACCTATAAGGCACATATTTATCAGCAAGAATCCTCCCCCATAAGAGATTAATGGCAATGATAGCGGGCCAAAGAGAATAAAACCCAAATTATAAACAATATATGTAAAACATTGAAGAGCAAAGGTTAGAATAATAGCCATGGAAACCAGCCGTCCCAGCACACTCTTTTGTCTTTTGCTGATAATTAATGAACGCACAATAAAAGCTACAAAGATAAGGAGCATTCCGATTAATAGTATCCAACCAAATTTATAAATCAAATACGTTAAAATTAAATCAGTATTAGCTGCTGGCAAAATGTGTGATGCCGGATATTCCCCATAAACTGTTATCGGAACCCCTGTACCAATTAACCGGGAATGAATCAGAAACTGTCTGATCATTGTCCCATAATATCCATAGCTTGCTAACGATGGATTAAAAAAGAGTCTTATCCTTTGCCAGAAATACTCATGATCCTTGAATATGAAAAACATTATTAATAAAACGACTGCAGATGAGAGATACAAAACGAGCAGAGCGTAAAATTTCCTGACATTAAACCATCCGTTAGTAATTGTATAGGTCAAAATGATAAGGCTGGATAAAGAAGCCAAAAATACTATTGTCGAATTATGCATTATCAAAGATAAAATGGCTGGTACAATTGCTGCTACCCAAGAAAGAACTAAACCAGCATATCCTATATGTCGCGTACTGTAAACCACTCCGGCGAAAACTACAGGAAAGAGCAACATCGGATAAACCGCAACCAACCGGGGACTTCCTAGGACATAAAATCTACTACAGAACCAATAACTTACAACTGTCGAAGCAATGAGCAGTAAATAAATAATTGATGGGTATTTTCCTATAATTGAGAAATCCAAGAAATATGCTGCTAGCAGCACAATAATTGCTAAACCCGCCCATATGAGCTGTCTATAGAACATTTCTGTCCCATTTTTAATATCATTTCCAATTATGAATTGAATTGAAAGGCCCAACAAAAGTAATACAACAGTTATGGCAAGCAGTGGCCAATCCGGCCTGGGCCTGTGTGCACGATCAAGCTGCTCTCCTATAACAACAGGGTCGCCCATTTCTTCAATAGCCTTACTAATTGCTAATTCCTCATCAAGTCCATCTCGAACCAAGGCATTCTTTTGGTCGGTTATGTGATTTTTAATTTCCTCTATAACAGGCACCTGCGCTCTTTTCCAGCGTATCTGCTGACGAACGGTTTCCAAATATTCCACAATCGAATTAGGTAGTGGCAATGTCCACACCCCCCAAGACATTATTTACGGCAGATGTATACACTTTCCATTCTTCAGCTTTTTCCTTTAAATGTTTTCGGCCTTTTTGGGTAAGACTGTAGTATTTGCGTATCCTTGCGTTATCAGTAGTACTCTCGTAAGAAATAAGTATATTCTTTTGTTCCAAGGTATGAAGCAAAGGATACAATGTCCCTGCCTTTAGTTCGAATATATTGTTCGACTTTTTGCCCAATTCCTCTATCATTTGATAGCCGTACATATCAGATTCTTCCAGTAGTTTTAGTATAAGCATAGTAGTACTGCCGGTTATTAGACTTTTATCCATGAGCCCTAGCCTCCTTATATAGATCACCTACATACGAATTGTATATCGACAATCTATATATGTCAACAGAAGCTGATTTCTTCTCGTTTAAATATTCCTTCTGACAATTTATTCAAACCATGATCTACCTGATAAACATTTTTCATGTATTTTACCAATTTTACAAAGTAGTTCTTTCGCATTTCATCCTCTCTTCAAATCTGATTTTAGCAGGAAGCAAGAGAGAGAAAAAGTCCGAATTTGATACACTTCTGAAATCTGTAACATTACCAGTGAGGTCAATGGTTTAATTGTGGTAGAGGCTAAACTGCTGCCATTCTATAAAAATGTTGACTATGACCGAAAGCAAAATGCAAAAATGGCCATAGTCATCGTTGAAGGTACAAGCAACCAATATACAATTAACCCCAAAAACCGCCAAGCTTTTGTCGAAAGTAAAATTGCCTGGATAGTTGCTCGTTTAACAGGTAAAGCCTCATTAAACTATAAAGATGTCGAAATATCAGAGGCCTGTCCAGGATTGTCCTCTTGGTTCTTCTCTTTATCGCCGTTCTCTTATCGGTTTATGAATACTTACCACCAAAATAAATTGTTGTATGCCGTTCCGATAAATAATGGATTATGGGGATATAGGGATTAGGAGAAGCAATGAATAACTCATCGGATGATCTCAAACGCGAGCAAGCAATAAAGCAGTTTGATGCAGGGCAATATCTTAAACAACTTCGCGGAGAGAAATCCCTGGCGAAAGTCTGCAAGTTATTGAAAATCACACCTGCTCACTTATCTGAAATAGAGAGAGGCAGAATGCCTTCCGATTCCTTAATTTCTGCGCTTGCCAACGTTTATGAAGTGAATGAAGATGACCTTTTTCTGCTGTGGGGAAAGATTCCAACTTTGACTAAGCGTGAACTACTCAACAGGTGTTCATTACAGGACATGTTGACAGATATAACCCATAATCATGATTTAACCGATACTGAGAAAGATGAACTTTACGGTAAACTGTATGAGATGTACAGAAATTTTATGGAGAATAAATTGTCAAAGGAGATGCCTTGAATTTTCTATTCTGTTTTTCAGCAAAATTAATTAAATAATTTTTAAGCTTATAAAGGAGGATCATTCAATGGCTGATGACTATATTTTTAGACGCGCGCTTGATTTAGGAACAAACCTACCTGAAATGATTGTGCAGTTAAAAAAGGATCGCCAACTTCGTAATATGGATATAACAAAAAAGAAGGAACTGTTTGATGAATATTACATCTTTGTCAAGAACAGTTTTCTCTCAGAAGGCCCTACAGAGGAAGAAAAACGCAGCACTCAAAATGCTGCAATGGAAGAAGTATTAGAACGCGCACGGCAGGAAATGAAAAAAGCCATGCATTAGAGGAGGTTTATGAATATGGATGAAGAAACATTCCGGCGGGAGTTGTATTTTGCAACGAACTTTCCAGAAACTATAGCAGAAATAAAAAGGTCCAAGCAGTTCAAAAAAATGGATTTGGCTAGGCAGTATGCGTTTTATGACAACTTATACAAAACACATAAAGAGCTTTTTCTTTCGGGTTATGTTTCAGAAGATGAAAAACAACAGATCCAAAACACTGCAACTGAACAAATTATGAATCGCGGTTTAGAAGAATTAGAAAAGTCTTTGCAGCAATAAACTAAAAAAGCGACCTCAGCACTTTATAAGCTGAAGGTCGCTTTTTGGCATTGACAAATCATGGCTATTAATCTAAAACGTAACTTGCATGTTAACTAAAATAACGGAAAACCTAATAAAGGAGGTGTGTATCATGTTCAAAATACAAGACCGTATCGTATTAGGAGCAATTAGTGGGATTATATCAGCGGCTATAGGAAGAGTAGTA
>NZ_NAHZ01000005.1:0-37134 GCF_002196785.1 Desulfosporosinus sp. FKA
TTCATTCTCCTCCCAGATATCCTTTCTCTATGTAATTGCTACTGACTGAGAAAGGATATCTTTTTATTGTGAGGGGGTCAATATTCAATGAAAGAGTGGGGTCAGGTTTCAGTATAAATCAATAACATACACTGCGAAGCGTAGACAGGAAGATAGTAGGCCGGAATAAAGTGAATAGGATAATTAGCCTCGAAATTACACGTGTTGTGAAGTAGCCGACATTCTCCCGTTAAAGGGAAGGCAGAAATGGAGTGTCCGCAAATGGTGAGGATACTTCATTACTTCCGGGGTTCGTACCTACGGCATGCTAACGATGGGCTTCGATAGGCTTCCACTAAAGATAGGGTTTGACAAGCTGACAAAGTGAGGATAATCCAATGGTCTGTCGGAAGTCTTACTGACTGATAATACTCTGAGGTAGGGAGAGCCTGTTACATGGGGAAGCGGTCAGCGGAAATTGAATCTATTCCAAGGAAACATGGGCTACATACAATGGGAGGATTCGGGCCTTAATACAAAGTGAGGAGAAACCCAGCCATGAACACGAATCTGGAAAGAGTAGCAGCAAAAGCTCAAAAGGAAACGAACCTAAAATTTTCTTCGCTGGCACATCACATAACGAAAGAACTCATATGGGAAAGTCTAGCCCGGATGCCAAAGTATACTGCACCCGGTATAGACCATGAGACGGTCGGAGGAGCACAAAAGGACTTTAACCTTTGGATTGATGAACTTATTGAGTCAATTCATCGGAAAAGCTATAAGTCCCCTGCGGTCAGAAGAGTCTGGATACCTAAACCTGGTAAAACAGAAAAGCGCCCAATTGGAGTTTCCGCAGTTGTGGACAGAGCTCTGCAACGAAGTACTGCTGAAGTATTATCCGCAATATATGAGCAAGACTTCCTCAACTGTTCATTTGGAGGAAGGCCAGGGCGAGGGGCACATAATGCCCTTGCAACACTAAACGAAATAATTGCCGGAGAAAAAGTCAGTTGGGTACTGGAGGCAGATCTCAAGAATTTCTTCGGGAGTTTGGACCACCAATGGATGATGGAATTTGTACAGCATAGAGTGGGGGACCCCAGGATCATTTCCATGATAAATCGCTGGCTGAAGGTCGAGGTCATGGAAAACGGAGAAATTCAGGCGAGCGAAGTCGGCACTCCCCAGGGTGGTTCGATTAGCGTCCTGCTAAGCAATGTTTATCTGCATTATGTACTGGACCTGTGGTTTGAAAAGGTAGTGAAGCCAAGATTAAAAGGTGAGGCATATCTTTGATGACTTCGTAGTCTGTTTTCAATACCGTTCAGATGCCAATCGTTTTCATGAAACATTGAAGAAAAGGCTTGAGAAATTTGCACTAACTCTGGAACCGAACAAAACACGTCTAGTCGAATTTGGCCGTTTTTGCAACTAAGTATGCTAAGGAACGAGGCAAAAGGATAGAAACGATATATTTTCTCGGTTTCACCCACTATTGCACTTGCAACAGAAAAGGGAACTTCATGGTGGGCCGAAAGACTGAGAAAACAAGACTTAGACGAAGTATTGTGAAATTGCAGGCAACCTTACGCGAGATTAGACATTCTCCAATTAAGGAACAGGTTGCAGTGATAAATTCGATATTAAGGGGCCATTACAATTACTATGGCATTGCGGGCAACTTAAAAAGCCTAATCAAGGTTTACCTTAGGACAGAACATTACCGGAGAAGAATGTTTAGTTCTCGATGCAGTAAAGGATATGTCACCTGGGAGAAATTCCAAGCAATTAAAGGCACGTTTCCAATATTGCAACCAAAGCTTTCAATTCCTTATACGAGATTAAAAGCGTATGCAATGCTGTGAGTCAATCTCCGAAGAGCCCGGTGCGGGAAATCCGCACACCGGGTTCTGTGGGGGTGGGGTCACCGAAGGTGACCCTTGAGACTGCTAGTGTACTAATTATGTAATTGACGGTAATAGGCTGGTAATTTGTACTATAAGGAAAGGGCTTAACGTAAGAGACCATTGAAAAGTATATAGTAAGATACACAGTCAGTCGTAAGGTCTGGCTCTTTATTATTCTGTTCGCTGTATCTATGTTTTGTATCAAAGATAGTCAAGTGTTTTAACTTATTATAAAGAGACTAAAACCCAATTTCATGAATTAATTCAATAAATGCTTTAAGAGGTGCAGAGATCCATTTGTTTCTATGGTAGATCACCTGTGTTAGCATTTCGAAAGATGGTCCTTTCCAGTTTAACTTTGCCAAACGATGCTGCAAAAACTCTTCTTCTACGGCTACCAATGGTAAAAAGGTAATGCCTAGTCCGCTCATTGTAAGTTGTTTAATTGCTTGGACATTGCCAGTTTCAATAATTGAACGTGGTTTTATTGCATATTGAGTCAACATATTTTCAAATAATATCCTGTAGCTACAGCCTTTTTCCGTTAAAATCATTGACTCGTCTGTTAAATCCTCAGGATAGACACTTTCTTTTTGAGCAAGAGGATGTTCAGGTAAGGATAGGATAACCATTGGTTCTGGAAACTGTATTTCCGTAACAAACTCTCCGTCAATTTCTTTCTGTTCAAGGAAAAATGCAATATCTATAATATTATCTTTTAATAATCCACGAAAATCAGTACTGTTGCCAAATTTAATTGTAATTTCAACATTAGGATAGCGTGAACGGTATTCCTTTAATAGTTTTGGTAACCGGGTTACACACAAAGATTCAACGGCTCCAATGGATAAAGCTCCGCATGGTAAAACTGAACTGCCGATAGCATTTTTAGCTTCTTTTGAGAACTTTAATATTTGTTCAGCATACGGTAGAAGATTTCTGCCATCTGCTGTCAATGTAATACTGTGACCTAACCGCTCAAATAGTTTTACACCTAATTCATTTTCCAGTAATTTGATTTGTGAGGTAATGGAAGATTGGGCATAATCAAGGTTTTGTGCTGCTTTGGTAAAACTCTGTAATTTGGCGATTGTTAAAAAGGAATTTAATTGTTTAATGTCCAAACTTCTATCCTCTACTATCGATTTTTTTGAAGATAATGATTCAATTTATCAGTTTTACTATTTGTTTTTAACATGATAACATACTATTAAACAGTTTTAAACAATACCACATATCTTTGTTTAGATGTTGCTTGTAACATATTTCGATGGGGTGTTTTTATTGCCAAAGTCTGATAGGGCTGCGATAGCAGCATAGGTGGCTATCCTGAAAAACCACAAAAAGGTTTTATTAAAGGGCTGTGCAGTTTTTTTATGTTCAACAGTATAATTCATAGTTTATGGCAAGACCAGCAATACATAAGAGAATTGAAAATCATGAAAACCAGGGGATTATCATTGGATATCGAGCACAAGTAAACTGGCGGAAAGTCGGCCCATGTATTAGGTGCTTAATATTTACTAAGATAAATGGAGGTAATTTTGACAATATTGCCAACGAATCTACTATAGTTGATATCCCCGAAATAACTGTGGAGGAGTGTCATCGATTAGCTGGAGAATGGTGTATGGTTCTCAAAGTAAGAATTACAACTCCAGAAGATACAACAAAATTACTCGAAGGTGTGATGGAATCTTCAACGACCTTTGTCATTTTAACTATTTTATGGCATTGAGGATGTGCCATTTGGTAGGTCAAGTTTAATTGCTACATATGTGATTAAGGTTACAACTTATTTTGAAATAAGGAAGGAGAATTTAGTATATGGGTTTGAAGGAAGAAATAAGAGCAAATGCCTTAAAATTAGGAGCTGATCTTATAGGAGTGGCTTCTTTGGAGCGTTTTGACGGAGCGCCGTCGGGTTTCCATCCAACCGACATTATGCCCGAAACAAAATCTGTCGTGGTTATAGCTAAAAAGATCTCCGACCAACTTGTATGCGGAAGTCTTGGTACGGCTTATACCAATACCTTCCAAGCTATACTCAGAAAGTTAGATTACATCGCAAGTGACGTAGCAGTTTTTGTAGAGAAAATGGGCGGTAAGGCGATGCCTATACCAGCTGACGATCCTTATACTTATTGGGATGAAGAAAATCATCGTGGGATGGGGGATTTGTCCCATAAACATGCTGCTCAGGCGGCAGGTTTGGGTATCCTGGGGAAAAACTCTCTTCTTATTACTCCGCAGTACGGAAACAGAGTCCATTTGGTTTCCGTGCTCACCGATTTAGATTTAGAATCTGACCCACTCGTCGAGAAGGAACTGTGTCCCCAAAGTTGTCGACTATGTCTTGATGCCTGCCCCGCAGGTGCTATAAAGGGAGAGCAAATAGTTATTCAAAAGCTTTGTCGGAGTATTGTCGGAAAAACTCTGCCCAAAGGTTATTGGGTGTATGCTTGCTGGGAATGCAGGAGGGTCTGTCCAGTTGGTAAGATCAGGTAACAAATAATAATATAAATGTATTCCATTGGCTAGAAGCTGGGAGATTTCTAATTATGCAATACAAATATCTAATTGACAAAAAAGTTCATAACTATTATTGGAATGATGATTTAAACTGCGCTACTACAACAATTAAGATCCTTTCAGAGATATTTCAAGTGAATTTATCTACTCATATTATTGATGCAGTGATTGGCATGCATGGGGCTGGTAAGTACGGTGCACAGTGTGGATTAGTTGAAGGAACGTTACTGTTTATTGGAATATACGGAAAGCAAAGAAGTCTAAGTAATGATGAAATAGTGAATATGTGCTATGACTTTGCTGAAAAGTTTGAAGAAGAGTTTGGCAGTCTGGTATGTAGAACTTTAAGACCACAAGGGTTTAAACCGGATAATCCACCACACTTGTGCGAAGAAATAACTAAGAAAGCAATTGAATTCTCACGAAATTATCTAAGCTTAGTTATCAAATAGTTGGATATTTCGTTTTAGAAGCTTGGCTGATTTGTTCGCCTACTTTGACCACATCCTCGATACCAAATCACCCCGTCCGCTGCACCCAGCTAACCTCAAGAAGAAATAGCCGCGGTAATAAGGCTTAGCTAGGAGTCATGTGGTGAGTGCCGCCGGAGAGCATTCACCCCCAATGATCCGGCATGCCCTTTCCTAACCAAAGGCGCTCACTGAACCGGAGAAAGTTGGAGGGATGCGTTGGATGGGAAGCCGATTTGCGGATAAGTAAATGTAAAAAGGGTGTATGACGGCAAAGGAGATGATTATTTGTTATCAGTTCCAATCTCAATATTGATTTATATTTTTGTTTGTGCATATATTTTTGCGAAACGCCCTACTCAAAGAACAACTTTAGGAATTTTCATTATGTTGTCTTTGATTAGTCAAGCTATTGGATATGGATTTAATATCCGGTATTTAAAAATCTATACAAGCATAAATAGTGGGCATGGTATTTCTTATAATTTCATAGTTGGCACAGTTATTCCTTTAATTCTTGCTTTCGGAATAAGTTACATCTTCAAAAGATTTAAACGTGCAGGCAAAGCACTCCGATAAACTTAAACCCAAATCCCCATCAATGTGATAACCCCCAGCCCTCCATTAACCCACCGAACTCCTTCAATCCCGCAGGATGGGTTGTGGTTGCCTGGTGGTTATCGGGGAAGAAGGTGGGGGGAAGTTATAATAGAATAGATGGTCGGCTTTGAAGTTGAGTAGATTGAAGGGATTTTGATAAAATGGTAATTCGTGAAATGGTTATCGAGGACATTCCTCAATTGGCTAATTTGTATAAGCAATTTTGGAATGAAGTATCTTGTGTTGATACAATGAATCGAAAATATAGCCAATTTATAAAGGAAGATTCACACATATTGCTCAGTGCAGTTGAAAACAATAGTCTAATTGGTTCAGTGATGGGCGTTATTTGTGGCGAATTGTATGGAGATTGTAGGCCTGATGACCATCCAGCCCGCTGTTTCCAAATCCTTATTAATTACATTCTCTTTAACACTGACGGTGTAACCGGAAGGGGATTTCTCTGAGCTGCGGATGAGGAGGTATTTGCAGTATTCCTCGTCATTCAGAGCGTCTGCAGGATTAGCCTCAGCTCGTTCTTTTAGAAGGGTTACATGGGCAAAGAGGTTCTCGCGGTGTTTCATAGCCTTTATGGCATTATAGTAAACATGCGTATGAATCTTGTGATCCTTGTTCCAGGACCTGAGTTTGGTAACCCCGCGCATGGAGTCGCTCCCTGAAACAATGGTATTTTGAAGGCTGTCAATATCCTTGCGCTCACTTTCAATTTGTTTTTTTGCAAAGCCCGATGTAAATCAATAGGAGTTCCTCATTTAGCCATATCGGCTAGATGCTCGGGCTTATAAATCGGATTACCGGTTAAAGGATCGATCTTACCAATAGGGACACGTTTATTTCTTGGTTTGCCATCGGCATTCCGAAAAGAAACTGACTCATAAAGGTAGATCTTGTTGCCGACTTTTTGTCTTATGATGGAGCTCAACTCTTTGTGAAGTTTAATTTCCGGGGAGGACAAGAAGTCATCGCTCCGTTTGAACAAATCATTCATGTAAAACGCGATTATTTTGAGTGATCTTATGGGAAGTTACAACGATAATGCCCTATACCCACTTCTCCAACTGACCCACACGGTACACAACGGGATCATCAACGCCGTGGCAAATGGACCAGCCAATATTCGTGGAGCCCTTCATTTTCAGGGTACATTAAAAACCGCTGACTTAATAGCCAAGCGGGATGAAATCCTGGGTAAGTTTTTTGACCTGCAGAATAATTCAGGAATCATATTCACGGATTCGCAAACGGGTGAATTCAAGCCTTTCGAAAACAAAGCGATTCTTCTGGATGCTGCGCAGATGGAAATCATTGAAGAGCAGGTCTTTGGGTATTTCAATTTAAACAAAAATATCGTGTTCTCGAATTATACCGAAGTGCAGTTTGATGGTTTCTATAACAGCGTTGTCGCTCCAATTCTTGAACAGTTTTCGGAAGCGTTCACTTATAAAGTCTTTACAGCCCGCGAAAGAGGGTACGGCAATCGGATTATATTTACCTCTAACTAACTGGCCCATGTGAGTGATGCCACCAAAAGCCAGATGTGCCAGTATGCTGCTCCACTCGGAATTTTCACCCAGAATGAACTGCGGGAGTTGTTCGGTTTAGCTCCTATGCCCGGAGGAGAACGGCGCGTGGAAAGTCTCAACTTTGTCAATGTGGACGTCAAAGATGAGTATGAATCCCTTTTGCTCAAGCCTTTTCAATGCGGGGTAAATGCTTCCAAAACTTGCATCAATAAAATAGGATGTGCTCATGCTCATATGCTGTTTTATATCATATCCAGTCATGCTGTTTTGCATCAGAAACCCCAGCAAAATATATTCAGTCACAAATTTCCTCCTACATGTTATATCGTCAAGTTATATATCATAACGATATATAACTTGACGATATGAAAATATTACCTTAAGTTATATTTGTCAACATAAATACAACTTCGGGTACCTCTGAATAAAGCCTATTACCAAAGACGTGAGGGATTTAATGTGCTTGATTTGGAGGCTATTGATGCCAAGATAGAAGAAATCCGGTAAAAGTGATAAAGGTGGTTCAGATGGCATCACCATATAAATTTACGACTCAATCAGCCCACGTCGCTTTGCCTCCATTACCGCATCTGCTGCTTTATTGACGCCCAATTTTTCATATATCAGCTTTATATGGGTCTTGATGGTGTTGATCGTCAGACCGGAGATGCTGACGATATCCGCGTTTTTGTAGCCCTGCGCCAGCAATGTAAGGATGTATTGCTGCCTTTGGGACAGCTTGATCGGCGTTTCGTGTAAGTATGCGCTTATACCTTTGTGTCGTCTGGAAACTTCATAAGCACACTGTAGGACCTGATTCACATATTGGCAGTCAAGCTCCCCGGAATATTTCGGTCTTTCTATTTTGAAAGTGATTTTTTTCAGAATGGGCAGTACCGCCGCTCCTTCATCTGCAATAATGCGGATGACCCGGTAGGGCTGCATGGCCAGCAGTGCTTCCTCCAGTATCTGCATGGCTGCCTTCTGAGAGCCGGTTGCCCAGTATAGGCAGGCCTGTAAGACACAGACTTCAGCGACATCAATTGGTCGCCGGTAATCCACACATAGCTTTTTCAGCTTTTTAAGAAGATCCTCAGCCTTTTCCCGCTCTGACAGAACGATATAAGCGCGCGCCGTGGTGAAATACTGGTAAAGTCTATAAAAGCGAAGATGTTCGTCGTCGGTGACAAAAAGCTGTTCCAGCCATTCTTTTGCTGTCTCCAGGTCGGCGTTTAACAGCTTATTTTTTGTATCAACGGCCAAAAAATTCGGATTTAAGTAGAGGGCATTTTCTTCTCTAAGGCGCATGGCAAACTGTTCCCTTAGCTTTTCCGATTCCGTTGATTTACCTAGGGCATTCAAAATATTAGATAACAGCATGTATACGCAGAAGTGCATCTCAAAGCGAAGTTCCTCTGTGAGCTGACTCTGTGCCAGAGTAATAGCTTCTGAGGCTTTTTCCAGCTTGTTCTGTTCATAATACAGTCCGGACTGAACGCAGGTGCAGAATACATCAACCTCCCTGGTATAGAAGGAACCGAAGACATCATGGATTTCCTGTAATCGTCCGACCATGTCAACCAGTACGTCCAGGCAGTCGCAGATGGAGCGGTGCATGTAGGGGAAATTTTGAGTGATCGACGGAGTGTACATATTCAAATCGTTGACGCTTTTTTCCGGCAGGGCGTTTGACCAGTCAGAAAACTCCTCGGCAAATTCATGGAGGCCCTTGCGAAAATCAGCAAATCCGATGGTCAGGGCGTACCCGAGAAGATCTTCTTCCTGCAGGATATCCTGATTGTTATCGGAGGCGACATAATCGTAAGCAGCATCAATATACAAAAGGGCTGCCTTAGCATTACCATTCAGGAAATTTGCCCATGCGGCTTCGATCATCAGCGTGATATTGCTGTGTATAAATTCATTAGGCAGCTTTTCCAAGACGAAAGTGGAGGTGTAATTGATCCACTCCTCGACACTGAAATCCTGATAGATAGAGTTTAACTGATAGAAGCAGCGGTTGATTCCGTCATGGTTCTCGGTCTGTACATAATACGTGAGGGCCGTGAAATACTCTTCCCGGTCGTAATACACCCCGGCAACTTTCGTCATCAGTTCCCGAACGCTGATATCCGGGCGCTCGTTCAGCTTACCTCGAAGAAATTCTAAAAACAGGTGGTGATACCGATAGGTATGTTCGGAGGTTTTGACCGCAAACAGGTTTTGAAGCAGCAGATTCTCCAGAATTTCAGCCGCGTTTTTCCTGCCTGTCAGAAGATTGCATAGCTCTGCATCCATTTCGTTTGCCACTGAAGTGACCAGCATGAATTCCCGCAGCTCAGGCTCCCACTTTTCCCATATATTTCGGTTGATATAATGCTCCAGAAATTGCCCGCTTACCTGCGATGCCTCAAGAGAATCACTCTTGGACAAGGCGGTAATACCGATGGCCCAGCCGCCTGTAGTTTTTAATATCGTTTCCGCCTGACTCTCTGTGGGCTTTCGTCCCAAAGCATCATAGTAAGTTTCTATTTCCTCCGCGGAAAAAGCCAGCTCGTCCGCCGTAATCACAGCACTGCTTCGGCTCTGCGCGAACTCCTGTAATTCGTCAGGGAGCTTATTTCTGCTCAGGAGCAGAATGACAAAGGAATGGGGCATTCGCTTGAGAATATAGGGCAGTGATTTGAGGATTTTTTTGTTGGTGATGGTATGTAAATCATCCAGTATCAAAGCATAAGATTCTTCATCCTGGGTAAATTCCATAAGAAGGTTGATGGTATAATCGACGGGGGCCGAATAAAATGCCTTGCTGTTTAAAATTTCCTGCATTTTTACGTTGTCCGGCTGCGCCGACAGGATACCGGTGCAGAAGAGCTTATAAAACACAAAGGGCGCGTTATCATATTCATCCAGATCGATCCAGACCGATTTGCGTTTCGAGGCGCTGACCCACAGCAGGGTAGATACCGTTTTGCCATATCCCGCAGGGGCGCAAACCACTGTGAGCCGGTTGTTCGATGCCTTATCATAAAGCTCGATGAGCTTGCGGCGAGGTGCACAAATCGCAGGCAACGGCGCGGGTATGAATTTATCATTTGCATAATTAAGAGTTGCCATATTTGAATTCCTTCTCCTTTTACTATGTTCTATTATACAAAAGAATCTAAAAAAACATATAAAAACCTCACCCCGGGGCGATTTTTTTTTTGTAAGCACTTCGGTACAATTGACTAAAAACTACACAACCTGCTATTTTTTCTCTTTTTTATCATATTAGATAAGATAATAAGCTAAAATGGTACATGTTTTGTAGCGGACACTCTCACCACTCAAGCTTCAACCTCGATAATCAGGGGCAATAATGTGGCTGTGGCAAGCAGTCGCCCGTCTCAGGCATTCAGTTTGAGTCAAGGCAGCAATATAATAATTATTCAGGTTACAACCGAAGGAGGCGGTGCTCCAACATCCTATACGTTCCTAGAATGTTAGACGCTTTAAAAATAACATCAAATCCTTAATGAAGATACGGGGATGGAACGGGAAGCAGACTAAATGGGTGAGCAAGCTGTTCATATAAAGGGTGAGGATGACAGAAGGATGGCACAGGCTGTGTTGAATACTGATAGGATGTGAAAAAAATGGCCAACCGAAATAGATAAGATAAAAAATACCCAATTTAAATCTAAATGAACTATTAAATATGCCAATATGAAGAATATATTATCTTTAGATTATGAAACAAGAATACTCGTTTCGAAATGCTGGAAAAGAGGGTTTACAAAATGCCGGAATTTAATAAAACGCTTTGGGCAAGGGGTTTAAGAGTGTTTATAATTATGGCAGCGGCGATAATGATGATTTTCGTCGGTGTTGGGTCTGGTTTTGTTGTGACAAAAGCAGAAGCCGCAACCTCAGATGTTACCGTTATTTACAATCAGGCCCAGCTCGCCGCCATTGCGAACAATCCTAGCGGCAACTATGAACTTGGCTGCGACATTAACCTTAGCGGTTCATGGACGCCCATCGGTACTCCCACAGGCTATATAGGTCCAGATGACGGTCATTTTTATATGCAAGCAGGAGGTTTCAGCGGCACTTTTAACGGAAACGGTCACAAAATCACCGGTTTATCCGTCAATGTCAATGCTTATACGGCGGGGCTGTTTGGTTCTTTGAACAACGCGACTATCGAGAATTTATCCGTCAGCGGTAGTGTCACAAACACACATACTAGCATTATACAGGATCAAAATTCCCTACAGCAATGCACTGGCTTTGCCGGAGGAATTGCCGGTTACGCTTGTTCTAGCACGTTCAAAAACTGTTCCTCCAATGTTTCGGTGACTGGAGATACCTTTTCGACGTCAATTTTCGGAGGTCTTTTAGGGTTGGGTTATCACTGCACCGTCAAAAACTGCTGTGCAACAGGGAACGTGACTGACGCATCTATGATAGGAAGTGACTATTATATCCCACATTCCATATGCGGCGGCCTTATCGGCTTCATGTCAGGAACTGTTTATAACTGCTATGCGACCGGCACATTGCTGTATGATGCTAATTGTAATAGTGCCGTTTTTGTCGGCGGGCTGATCGGGCAGGCTGGTCCCTTTTACGAAGATGGTCTTGAAGTAAATACATCGATTGACAAATGCTATACGCTCAACCCTGGCACCGGCATTCCTCTGGTCGGCTATTCGAATCAATATGCCACTATATCATCCAATTGCACTACATATACCTCTGCTTCTGATCTTAAAACTTCCACGTTTGTCGACCTCCTTAACAGCGGAGTTAGTTCTTCTTCCGATACCTCTCTTATGCCTTGGTCCCCGGACATTAATAACATAAATAACGGCTATCCTATTTTTACATCACTTGCCGTGGCAAATGGTATTGCCTGGCAATCATCAGGCAGTTTCATAGCCAAATGGAATGCAGTTACAGGGGCAGCCGGTTATATCGTGAAGCTTTACAAATCCGGCACAGCGACAGCAGTGGATACGGAAACGGTTGCCGCAAATCAATTAAACTATGATTTTACAAACAAGGTAACGACGAGCGGAAGTTATACCTTTACGGTAACTGCAGAGGGCAATGGCACAACTGCATGGGACAGCCCGGAATCTTCGGCAAGTACGGCAAACACTTATGTAGTGCCATTGGCGGCTCCGACGGTTGCCTGGGGTACGACCGTTCCCGGTGAAGCAACCTGGACTGCTGTAACAGGCGCCAGCGGCTACACCGTGAGCCTTTACAAATCCGGCACAACGGGAGCGTTGGATACGGAATCAGTTGCTTCAGGAACGACAGACTATGATTTTACGGGTAAGATAACGTCAAGTGGGACCTATACCTTTACAGTTATTGCCAAGGGCAATAATTCAACAACGTCAAACAGTGCAGTGTCTAATCAAAGCGCGGGGTATACCTATACACCGGTTCCTACAGATAAAACCCTTGTCAGTATCTCAGCGCCGACTGCAATCACGAATCTTCCCAACAGCACGGCGAAAACCGTTACCGCCCTTGGCTTACCGTCATCGGTAACGCTGAGTACCGACAATGGCGATGTCAGCGCAATTGTCATGTGGGATGTCGATTCATGTTCTTATGATGCATCATCGACTAGTGCGCAGACCTTTACGGTCAGCGGCACAGTAACATTACCGACAGGCGTGGTAAATACGAATAACATTCCGCTGACCACCAGCATCAGTGTATCGATCAATGCAGCAACTCCGGTTTCTCCAACCATAATCAGCATCACAACCCCGACAGGTATTACCGGGGTAGCCAACGGCACAGCGAAAACAGCGACGGCCCTGGGCTTGCCAAGCACTGTGACGATGGTGACGGATCAAGGAAGTGTAACGGCAGATGTAACCTGGGATGTAAACTCTTGCAGCTATGACGCATCTTCGAGCAATGCGCAGACCTTCACAGTCAGCGGTACAGTAACTATACCGACAGGCGTGGTAAATACGAATAACATTCCGCTGACCACCAGTATTAGTGTATCGATCAATGCAGCAACTCCGGTTTCTTCAACCTTAATCAGCATCACAACCCCGACAGCTATTACCGGGGTAGCCAATGGCACAGCGAAAACAACGACGGCCTTGGGCTTGCCAAGTACAGTGACGATGGTGACGGATCAAGGAAGCGTAACGGCGAATGTAACCTGGGATATAGACGATAGCAGTTATGACGTATCATCAACCAGTGCTCAGACCATCACAGTCAGCGGCACAGTAACTATACCGACAGGCGTGGTAAATACGAATAACATTCCGCTGACCACCAGTATTAGTGTATCGGTCAATGCAGCAACTCCGGTTTCTCCAACCTTAATCAGCATCACAACCTCGTCAGCTATTACCGGGGTAGCCAACGGCACAGCGAAAACAGCGACGGCCCTGGGCTTGCCAAGCACAGTGACGATGGTGACGGATCAAGGAAACGTAACGGCGGATGTAACCTGGGATGTTAACGATTGCAGCTATGACGTATCATCGACCAGTGCGCAGACCTTCATGGTCAGCGGCAATGCAGCCCTCCCGACAGGCGTGGTAAATACGAATAACATTCCGCTGACCACCAGCATCAGTGTATCGGTGAACGCTGGCTCATCCACCAACATTATATCGGCTCCGACTCTACAAAGTGCGGTTACAGATAATTCCGGCGTGCAGATTCTCCTCAACTTTAGCAAAGATATGACTAATCCTGGAAGTTTCGCCGGAGCTTTTAACATAAGTGTTAACAGGAGTGGCCAATCATTATCGGAAAATGTTACACAAGCAAAACTGGGAAGTGATAGTGCTCAAATCATTCTTAGCTTATCTAAACCGCTCTTGTCAGGTGATAGTATTTCAGTCAGTTATACTCCCGGAACTTTAACAAGCGCCGACGGCGGAATCTTAGGTGGATTTTGCAATCAAGCGGTAACGAATCAAGCGCCGCAGCCTTTACCGATCAGTGCTGGACAAGTGGCAGTTACTGTTAGCTCTGGGCAGACCAATCTTGCCTTAACGCCGGATACGGTCAGCAATGCCGGAAGCAATCCAATTAGCATCACAGTTCCGGCTGGGGTAAATGATACAACACTCAATGTGGCTAATCTGATCCAATCAGCCAGTCCCGATGGAAACGTGACAACAACCACCATGCCAGCCATCAACATCTCGGCAGCCGTTGATCTGAACTCAGCCAACAGTACGCCGGTTACTGTTCAAGTGCAGATACCTCAAGGTACAACGATCAGCGCTCCGGCAGGCTGGGATGGAACGATTAATATGCCCACCGTCCAAGCCGCAAATAGTGTCACAGTCACACCGAGCAGCGGAACCACAGCTACGGTTGACTCTGTGATCGAAGTCGGCGATGGCAATGTGCCTTTAACGTTCAGTCATGCAGTAAGAATCCTGATACCTGGACAGGCTGGTAAACTCGTTGGCTATGTGCGCAGTGGAGTATTTACACCGATCACTACAGTGTTGAGTGCGGATACCCAAAGCACAGCTGATCAAACATTAGCAGGTCAAGACGCTGACGGCTATATCAGTGTCGGACCGGATTTGGTGGTTTGGACGAAGCATTTTACCAAGTTTGTCACTTATAGCGCAACATATACTCCGCCCCCCGTCTGGACCTGGTACCCAGGTGAGTTGCAGTTCAGCCAGTCTTCCTACAGTGTTGATGAAAACGCCGGGACAGCTACGATTACCGTCAATCGTCTTTATGGCAGTGACGGGACGGTCACAGTTCACTTCAGTACAAGCGATAACACTGCAACAGCTGGAGAAGACTATACCGCAACAAGCGGGGAGTTAAGCTTTGGCTATGGAGAAATAAGTAAGACCTTTACCATTCCGATCACCAATGACAATATCTTGGAAAATGATGAGACAGTGAATCTAACGTTAAGCGGCCCCACAGGCGGAGCTTATCTGGGAAGTCAAGCCACATCAACACTCACAATTCAAGACACGACTTTGCCGGATGAGAAGCAATATGCCTTATTTCCTGTAAGTGGTATTGCTGGCGGAGTATCTACCGATAAGATGTGGAAGATTGTCATCAATAGGGAAGTGGATCCGAAAAGTGTGGATCAAGCAAGTGTTTTTATCTGCAATAGCAAAACAGGTAAACGGATACCTGTGAGTTATGAATTTGCCAATGATCCGACGACGAATTATACTACTTTGACCATTAAACCTATGCAGTTGTATGTCATAGGACAAAATTATAGTCTGTATATAACTACAGGAGTAAAAATGATCGATAGTTCTTTTCTTAAACAGGGCTTGAGAGTTCCCTTCACTGTAAAATAATTTAAGATTGATAAAATCAGCCGATGGGATTGAACAAAATCTTATCGGCTGATTTATTGTGTGTTTGCTAAACCGACAAATCGCGCGCTCGCGGCACGTTGAGTGCGTGGTAAGTTTGAAAACACTAACATTTTGAAAGTCGCTTGTACCAGGGGATTCAGGGTTGGGAAATATATGTAATAGGCTAAAAATGTTAAGAATGTGTTAAGTCTGCGTTAAGTCTGCGTTAAGTCTGCGTTAAGTCTGCGTGCATGGGAACATATTTAATGTAAATATTAAGTTTTAGAGGTAAAAAAATATACTAAATTAATATGCAAAGTGTCAAGGGAGCATAAATTCTTCTCAAATTTCTTGTTGCCGAACATTGCCGAAAGTACCTATAGTGGTTTGTTACTTGGCTTACATGGTAACAATTATCAAATACCTGTAACAGGGATAAGTGTTCTCAATCCAAAAGATGTGTTGAAAAACATGATATCCGAGCTGACAGAGCAAACAGCGGACTATATGGGAATTGATATACAGGTGTCGCGAGAAGACATTGTTTGCTTTGATGAGTATATAGGTCTCGCGGTTATACGCGGCCTACCGCCGAAATGATCGAGGCAGTCAAATTACTGGCCAAAACAGAAGGTGTTTTGCTAGATCCCACTTATACGGGGAAGGCTATGGCTGGGTGGCGCACTTGGTTTGTACGCCAAGAGTTCATTGTTTGTATAGTGGGTATGAATCATCATGTTGTGTGAAGCAGTTTCGTGGCCGTACTCTATAATTGAAACAAGGAAGGCGAAAATATAATCATGATAATTAGAGATTCGATACCCGAAGATTTTACTGATGTTATATTACTTTTTCGTCAACTTTGGCCAGGTAAGGAATTGAGTGAAAGTGATTTAATGGTTGTTTTCTATCGTGGTTTACAACAAGAATATGATGAGTATCTTTCTGTAGAATATAACGAGAAAGTAATTGGTTTTTGCGCTTTTGCAATTGTTAATAACTTTTGGCAGGAAGGACAAATTGCATATGTATATGCGATGATAGTAGATGAATCTTTTCGAGGAAAAGGAATTGGTACAGAGATACTCAAGAAGGCATTTGATAAAGCGAAATTAAGAGGTTGTAAAAAGATTGAGTTAGATTCAGGTTTTCCACGAGAAAAAGCTCATAAATTTTACGAGAAAATAGGTTTTGAAAAGAGGGCTTATTTATTTTCTAGGGATTTATAATGAATTCAATAACCATATGCGGCTTTGCCGCTATGTAATAATTTCGAAAGTTAATTGCCCTCGCACACCAGCTCGCGCCCCGCTAAGCCCAAGAAGAAATAGCCGCCTGGATAAAGGTTAGCTGTTGCGGGATGCCCTTACCTATCCAAAGTCGCTCACAGACCGGAAAGTTGGAGGTAATGCCTCATATTGTTCCATCGTGATGGGGTGAATGAGATTGGTGCTGGGAATTCGCCTCAACAGGTTCCGAACAAGGTGGAATTTCCTTCGGTGATATAGAAATACTTATAGCTTGAGTAACTCTGATATATTTTCACCCAATACTCGATCACGAATGTAATTATCGGCGGCAACCCTTTCGATAGTATTTCTGGCTAATACTGGATCGCCATAAGGTGCATCCGAACTGAAAAGTGTACGATCAGGTAATTCCTTAATCGCAAATGAAACGGCAATTGTTGCAAACGTTGCTGATAAGTCTAAGTAAAGGCTAGGATTTTCTTTAGCTAGTTTTATGGTGTCTAGCCAGTTTGTGCCACCAAGATGACCCAAAATAACAGGAATGCGCGGGTACTTCCTTGATAGCTTATTAATATCTTTAATATCGTCTAAAGTTAAAGGTGCAAATGTGTGAATCCATAATGGCAGGTTATTAAATGCTGTTGCTGCTGAAAAAATTGGGTCTAACTGGCGCACTTGTCCAGGGGTTAGCGTGAATTCACCAAGACCACGAAAATTATTCGTAATTACATTTTCCTTGATCCATTCGGCAGTTGACCCTTCAGATAAACCCAACGGAACCGTTCCAAAACCAATAAACTTATTGGGGTATTCTTTAATAACACTTAATTGTTCTTTAAGTGCTTGGAATCTAGCCGCTTGAGCATTACGATTACCAT
The DNA here is from genome assembly GCF_002196785.1 of Desulfosporosinus sp. FKA. Taxonomy (NCBI): domain Bacteria; kingdom Bacillati; phylum Bacillota; class Clostridia; order Eubacteriales; family Desulfitobacteriaceae; genus Desulfosporosinus; species Desulfosporosinus sp. FKA. The sequence continues at coordinate 17,500 of NZ_NAHZ01000005.1, forward strand.
TAAGAATTTCTGAAAGAGTATATATTTCTCTTGCAAATGATTCCGTGTCAGTAGCGGTTTCAGGGTGAATCGTTGTACAAAATAGTATCACTAGGTCAAGTCCAGCCTTGGTCATTATTTTCAGTTGTTTCTCATTTGGTAGTAAAACGTGTTGGTGACTATCAATTATCATTATTTCTGTCCTTTCTTGCATTTGTATTTTCAAAGATTGATATTCCTTGTTGCAGGCGTGATTTTAACATTTCTAGTAACTCTATTTGCTTATTTACTTCCGTCAGTTTAGCATGATAAAGCTTATACGCTTTCTCACAAAGTGGTTGTTCATTAGGCCAATTGATTGGACATTCAATTACTCGTTCGATTTTGTCTGTATTTAACCCAAGCCCTAAATAAAGTTGGATAGTTTTAACTCGATGCACAGCTAATTCATCGTAATCCCGATAACCATTCTCTAATCGTCGTGACTGGAGAAGATTTTTGCTTTCATAGTAACGTAGGGAGCGAACACTTACACCAGTTTTCTTTGATAAAGTACTTATATTCAAAGTAATCCTCCTACTTTTTTGTATACCTAATTATAAAGTATGACATCAGTGTTAGGGTCAAGGAGTTTTTTCTAAAGTATATTTTTTGATCTATAACTGACGATATTCTCTCTCGTGCCCTCGCTGACCTCAAGAAGAAATAACCGCTGTAATAAGGCTTAGGCAGCAGTCAAAGTAGACTAAAACCCCCCACCCACGAAAAACCAAATAATCTAACGGCTTTGCGAATCCAGGGCGTGTTGCTCTGGATTTTTACAATTTGTCGAGGTACAGTGGTATAATTAGGAAAGAAGAGCGGTTAGAACTGGCCCGGACGCTAATTCCGTCAATTGGCGGACAACTCAAAGTGGCAATATTTCGTCCAGGATAGCGGGGATAGTTATTTAGCTGAGGAGCGTTGGACAAAGTAATCCAAACACGTAATTCTGCAGGATGTCCCCATCTATCCAAAGGTGCTCACTGAAACTGAAAGCTTGGATCGAATTAAACGAAAGAAGGAGAAGTTGTGAAATATTCAGAGGCAAATCTCGGAAGGATTTTTATTCTGAGATTGGAACACGGAGATAGAATACCAGATATAATTGAGGCTTTCGCGAGAACACACCAAGTTGGCTCAGCAATTGTACATTTTCTCGGCGGTGCAGATATTAAAAGCAAAGTTGTGGTAGGGCCCGAGGATGGTACTGCTGCAAAACCAATCCCAATGGTTACAGAACTGCTGGGCACAAGCGAGGCAGTTGGAATTGGAACTATATTTACTAACGAAGAAAATATTCCAAAACTGCATTTACATTCCGCTTTTGGACGAAATAGAGACTCTGTCACTGGTTGCACGAGGGAAGGTGTAGCAATCTGGCATATTGGTGAAGTGATTATTTTTGAATTAGCCAATTCAACAGCAAGGAGAAAAATAGATCCGGAGACCGGTTTTGAACTTTTGGAGTTATAACAGCCCTATTACTAACCGAGAGTTCCGCGGGGCGGAGTCACCGAAGGTGGCACTTCTAGTCGGGACAAAATGGAGGGAAAGAAATGAGTATCAAATATGCCCATACAAACATCGTTGCTAAGGATTGGAGAAAACTATCGGAATTCTATATAAATGTCTTTGAGTGTAAGCCACAATACCCTGAAAGAGATCTTTCCGGTGACTGGATAGATAGTCTAACTAATATTCCTAACGTAAAAGTAAAGGGTATCCATTTGAGTTTACCAGGTTATGGTGACGGTCCGACATTAGAAGTATTTGGCTATGAACCGGACAATTTAAGAAACACTGAACCAAAAATAAATTTACAAGGATTTGGACATATAGCCTTTCATGTTGATGAAGTAGAAGTAGTAGTACAGAAATTGGTTGAACATGGCGGCAAAATACTAGGTCAAATTATTAAGAAAGATTATGAAGGGATTGGATTACTAACTGCCGCTTATGCACAAGACCCTGAAGGGAATTTCATAGAAATTCAGAACTGGAGTAAATAGGAAAATGCTCATTTTGACCACATTCCCGATACTCTTGTCATCACTTGCACTCCAGCTAACCCACAACATTCAAATCCTCTCCGTCGATAAACCCCAGCAACCAGTCAACCAACCAAACTCCTTCAATCCCGCAGGATGTGGTTGCCTGGTGGATAACCGAACCGGAAAGCCGGAGGGAGGCGTTACATCGAGTCTAATTTCTCACCGAAGGTAGCCCTTTACAATGATTTGTTGTCGTGGTGGAGGACCGAGAAGAATTTAATTGACAAACAAGATATTTTAGGCTATGCGTACGCTTCTAAGCATCGTGAACGTGTTGCCTATAGATGGTCGGTCGACGTTTCTATCTATGTCAGGAATGAATGTAGAGGAAAGAAAATTGGTAAGGCGTTATATACATTATTGCTTTCCCTCTTAAAGCTCCAAGGTTATTTCAATGCTTATGCAGGGATATGTTTACCTAATGAATCAAGCGTTGGAATTCACGAGTATTTTGGTTTTAAGAAGATAGCCCAATATAATAAAGCAGGATACAAATTTGGACAATGGCATAATGTAGGGTGGTGGGAGTTGTTTCTTAAACAGCATTCATCTGAACCCACCGAACCAATTCAATTGAGCATGGTTGAACAATACAAGATACTTGAGGCACTAGATTAACATGACCATCGATTGTGTTAAATAACCGCACTGGGATCGTTGGAGATACGGTGATCGAGCGGGTTAATACATTAAGTTCCACCCATTGGAGGTATCTTTATGTATCTTAAAATAGATGATTTATTCGGGCCACAAGTCGAATTTATGAAAGGAAGAGGGTAATTATATTGAAAACATCGCCAATGCGTATTTCATTTCATACTCCAACCGATCATTACTGCGAGGATTTGATCCCTGTTGATGAGCAAATTTGTGAATTGTTAGCTAAGCGTAAAGAATTATCAAATAATAATCCAGGATTTCCGCATCAAGATTTGATCTCAGAATGGAGCCAAAAGTTCGGTCTTAATGAGGCTTGGCTACAAAGGATCTTTTCAGCATATATGATAGGCGAGGAACATTTTTTACCCCTCATAGAACCGACTGGGTTTTTGAAATTCGTTCCAATTTTAAAATCAGTGGAAATTGACAACATGTCGTATGCAGTGACCTATATGAAACAATACACCAATGCCAGCATAGTGTGCGTCGAAACTGAGGTCAATACATCGGAACCATTTGTCAGGTTAGGCCATGCTAGCTTTGAATTGTTCATTTCACCTGAATATCGTTGTAGGCAAGATGGTGGGTGTGGGTCAAGAAGGGGGATGCAGCATTCTTTTGTAGTAACACCATCTTTACCTGATGATATTAGTGGTGTGGAATTTCAATTAACGATTAAACCTTTTCATGAGAACCTCGAATATCAAGTGGTACATTTTAAAGAAACAACCGTTACGATTAAGTAAGGGACACCATTACCGGTTCTTTCTGTACTCCCAGCACTCGTTCCTAGCTACCCTCTTAACCCCAAATCCCTTCATTCCCGCAGGATGGGATGTGGTTGCTTGGTGGATACCGGGGAAAGGTGGTCGAAGGGATTGGTTGGATGGGAGAGCACAGATAAATTAGGATTGGAATGATTTTATTTGGGAATAAGAAGAGCTAAAGTAGATGATTGGAAAAGAGTCAAGCAGCTTTTGGAACAGTTAGATTATCCAGAAAGTGGTTTGTTTTTGGAAACTAAAATTAAAACTATGCTTGGCGATCCCAATGAAGAACTATTGGTTTATGAGCTTGAAGCCGAGGTAGTGGCTGTAATGTCGCTTCACTTTATTCCCCAATTGGCGCTAGAAGGAGATTTTGCAAGGATAAGCTATTTTGCTGTTGATAAAATAGCCAGAGATAAGGGGATTGGACGTGAAATTGAAGAGTATTGCACTCAGCTTGCGAAAGATAGAAAGTGCGATAGATTGGAAGTACATTGTCATTCAAGAAGAGTGGATGCCCATAGATTTTATTTTCGCCAAGGATATGTAGAATCTCCTAAGTATTTAATTAAAATGTTGGTTTAGATGAATCTTATCAACCAAGGTGGGGTCTGCGGAGTTGGGTTTGAACATCAAACAACGTTTGCCAGCAATTAAAAAAGCTTCCCGAGCTTTAAGCCAGGGAAGACTATTTCAGCAGCAGTTTAGATACTCCTGTGGTCTTTAAGGTAACAAATAGAGATGGACAACTCTTTTTAGAAGATAAAATGGAATATCTAGGTCAAAATGATGTACCTCAAGAATATAATAAAGTTTAATAATATCAAAAGAAAAATTCCATTACACAAAAACATTTACATACCCTTAGTTTTATTTCTTCCTTCACCATCGATCACAAAATCATCCCACCGCTCCCAGCTAACGTCATGAAGAAATAGCCGCCTGTATAAAGCCTAACCGCTAAGAAAGATGCTCACGGATGTTAGGTATAGGTGGCGCGAGGGGTACAAGTGACTAAGTCACAACTTTAAAAAATATATTGTCCTTTCATCGATGTTTGTCTCAGCAGCATAAGATAATGAATGAAGTTATAGACACTCTTCTGATGAAAGGAGATTATAAAATTGGATATCCGATGTAAGATTTGCGGAATCGTCAAAAAGATTGACATGATACATAAGGATTTTAAGCCAATTAGTAAGAATCGTAATTTTCCATATATATGTGATTTCTGTGCTAGAAAAATCCAGTTCGAATTACAAAATATCAATACTATTTATAAACCTGGCTCTTAACCCAAAGCTGCTTTTAAACTAATACCCCTACGCCACCGCGCGCCCCGCTAACCTCAACACCCCTGGAGAGTTGGGTGTATTATAGATTCATTTTCTGAACCACACCTACACCATAAACCGGCGGTATTCCGGTACATCCATTGATATTACTGGCATGAATGATCTCATTCAAAAGTGTACCAAATTCGGAGTTTTTTCTTCTGTCAGACCTCCCTTTCTGTTAAAGTCAGTAGAGAAGAGAGGGTGTAATGAGGAAAAACTACTTAAAGAATCATGAGTTTAGTCAACTGTTTCCCTGAGGAACTAAGCTGCCTCAGATAGATGCCATCGAGATGCACTTGAAGTCATAGATTTGGAGGGGCTAAAACAAATCAATCAAGACATTATAAAAAAGGCGGTCGAAAATAAGGTCTTTGAAATGTACTATTGATGGATATGTGGTGGCTGTGATTGATGGAACAAAGTTTTTGGGGAGCAATAAGATCCATAGTTTCCATAGTGGGGCTGTCATATCAACAGTAGGTAAAAGTCCCAAACTGGTGCTTGGGCCCCCAGGATGGGATGTTGTTGCCTGGTGGATGTGGGGGGAAGTGTGGGAGAATTAGGATTGGTTTTTAGGAAAAGGGTGGTTGCGACTGCTAACCAAAGGAATACTGGCGACTTAGATGTATAATAGATGGTGCAAGATAAGATATAAATTGGGATTGAGGCATTGCTGACTTACAAAGGGATTTTTTTAAGACAGACGTTAATACACGCTCTGTCTTTTTTGCTGATATCATTTGTTTAACATTTGAATCGTATGTATAATATATAAATAAACTAGCAAAGGAGTGAAAAGTATGGTTAATACATTGGATATGAAATTAATTGATCGTCTTATGCGATTTGCTCGCTCAACATGGGCAGAATTAGGGGGGCTAGTAGACCTATCTGCTCCTGCAGCAGCAGAAAGAGTTCATAAGTTAGAGGAGCGTGGAATAATTAAAGGCTATTCCGCAATTATTGATCCAGAATCTGTCGGGTTGGGATTGGCAGCCCTGATTTCGGTTTGTTTGGAAAGACCGGAGTATAGAAAGAATTTCTTGGAAAAAGTTAATAGCCTACCTGAGATCCGCGAATGTCATCATGTTGCTGGAGACGAAGATTATGTTATTAAGGTGATTTGTAAAGATACTCGTGATCTAGAACGATTAGTAAGTGAAGAAATTAAGGCTGTGAACGGTATTACGAAAACTAAAACAACAATTATCCTTTCAACCGTAAAGGATACTCCAATCTTACCAATTAATACATGATATAGAGGCCAAAGTAACAATAGAGGGAAGATTGAAATTGCTTTTTAAAGGTTTTAAATTTGGAATGATACTACAATTAGCAATTGGGCCAGTCTGCCTATTTATATTTAAAATGGGAGGAAATAAAGGCTTTCTACTTGCTGAACTAGGTGTTGCAGGTGCCGCCTTGATAGACGCACTTTACATATTTCTTGCAACTGCAGGAATTACATCATTTATAGAAAAAGAAAGAGTTAAGAAAGTATTCAAAGTAATTGGAGCGATAATAGTTGGAATGTTTGGATTGCAGACCATATTCGGTGGAATGGGTTTAGGAAAATTGTCTAATCTTAAGCTGATGGGATCAGGCAATTCATTTGTAGAGGGATTATTATTAACTGCCTCAAACCCATTAACCATCTTATTTTGGACAGGTTTGTTTTCTGCTAAATTGGTTGACGAAAAACTCACGAGAAAAGAAATCTATATGTTTGGTCTAGGCTCTGTTCTATCAACTATATTGTTTCTATCAATTATCGCATTTATTGGAAGTGTCACACGACAATTTTTACCATCCGAAATCATATCAATATTAAATTTAGTAGTAGGTATCATATTAATTTATTTTGCCTTTAGAATGATTATTAAGAGTAACTATTAAAGAAGGATTGAACTTTTGTGCCCAGCAGGTTCGTGAGACTTACTCCCCACCCACGAAAAACCAAATAATTTAAAAGGCTTTGCGAATCCAGGGCGTGTTGCTCTGGATTTTTACAATTTGTTGAGGTACAGTGGTATAATTAGGAAAGAGAGCGGTAAGAACCAGCCCGGACACCAATTCTGTTAGTTGGCGGACAACTCAGGAATCTTGTTGAACATATGTATCAAACTGTGTAATAAGAATTATTTATATTCTAAGACTTGCTTTAGAAAATGTGCAAATTTGATTATGAAGGGACATTGAAAATGGCTGAGAAGATATTCAATGGCAATGTTTATGATAATGATTGTTATCTATTGACTGCACTAAAATACTACTCCAAATGAGCATAATTTTTCGTTTAATTAGTACGCATCATTTTGATGTTATGCATTAGAATGGAACTCTAGCCCTGTTTCGGACAGAGCAACTCACCTTCGTAAAGCGAACAGATTTTGAATGTGGGCGCGATCAGATATAAGAAAATGTTTGGAGAGTATATGGTTTATGTGAATGAGAAACCATTACTTCTGGTTTGTGACAATACTGTTTTTGTAAAAATGCTTGACCCTATCAGTGAAACGATGAAAGATGCTGAGAAGGGTTTTCCATATGATGGAGCAAAGGAACATTATATATTGGACATAGATAATTTCGAATTTAGTAAAGAGATCATAACAATATTAGAGCCGTTAATTTCGCTTCCAAAGACCAAGAAGAAAAAGAAGAATAATCCATAGCACAGAAATAAGAATCCCCAACAGCCAATGTTGCTGGATGTTGTTAAAAAAGTATGGACTATGCTTCTATAATTATTAAAGGAGAAACTAATGATTAAATCAAAAGGTAAAGTTGTATCAATTGCGATGATGGTCATAGCAACGGCAGTTATAATTTTGGCTATTTGGACAGAAAACATGAGCAGATCTAGACGACCTTTTATTGTTTTGGGTTACTTGATCCTAATGACGGTTGCAATGCTTATTTCTAGAAAGAGCGTTAACTTTAAGAAGAGATAACCGCCTACCTATTAAACCCCAGCCGCCAGTCAACCTACCGAACTCCTTCAATCCCGCAGGATGGATGTTGTTGCCTGGTGGATAACTGAACCGGAAAGCTGGAGGAATGCGTTGGATGGGATGGGCTTACCTAGTGGATATGGGAAAGGCGGGTGGGGGATAGGTTGGTGTAAGGGGGTAGTGGGCAACTAGCTGTGTGAATTAATACTAATCTGGACTCCAAAGTGAAATTGAAGGAGGTAGTATCGATGTTCCTTTTCCCAGCTTTTATATCCCCGTTAGAATTTGGAATTATATCACCGATTGTTGTAATTCCCCAATCTGCACTACATTACCCTGCACTCCCACTAACCTCATATAGAAATAGCCGCCTGGTTTAAACCCCCAGCTACCAGTCAACCACAGGACTCCTTCAATCCTGTAGGATGGATGCCTTTACCTATCGGATAACGAACCGGAAAGCTGAAAGCAGGGGGAAGGGTTGGATGGGGAGTCTGCTAAAAAGTCACTTTCGAAGGTAGATGGGATGCTGGTCGAGAGAATATTTGAAATCTTAAGTGATGCAATGGAGGTTCAATTTGGATTCACAAAACAAACCTGAGGTAGCAAAATTCTTCAACGATAGAGCAAAAGACTGGAATAGTAATATCCGGCCAAAGAATTACGAAATTGCTCGAAAAATGTTAAATAAGTTGGGTGTCGGAAAAGGGGATACTGTCTTAGACATTGCAGCAGGGACAGGAATTTTATGGTCCTTTCTAAAGGAAAGAGGACTTAAAAGATACGTTGCAATAGATATTTCTGACAAGATGGTCGAACAATTTGTAGATTTGTATCCTTGCGCAGATGTAAGATGTCTTAATTTTGAGACAGATGTTATTTTAGAAACTCAGTTCGATTATGTTATTATTTTTAATAGCATCCCGCATTTCGATAATTTAGGAAGTGTTTTTCGGAATGCGTATGAAAACTTAAATAGTGGCGGAAAATTCTCAATTTCCCACAGTACAACGAGGGAAGAGCTAAAAGAGCATCATAGAAAAATAGGTTACACAACAGAAAATGATCCCATCCCTTCTAATGAGACCTTATATTTATTGAGTAAAGAGTATGGGTTTAAAAACATAATAATTGAAAATAGTGAGTATTTCTTTTTCAGCGGCATAAAGTAAGTAACTCCTTGAACGGTCTGTATTTGAACGACTTCAAGTAAGTATATTCCAGCCACTGGTCAACCCCCGAACTCCTTTAATCCCGCAGGATTGATGTCCTTACCTATCGGATAACCGAGCCGGGAAGGTGGAGGGATGTGGGATGTTTCACATGGAGTCATTAATATGATTCCCGAAGGGAGGCCTCTTCCGATGCCTTGGTGGGCGTCAGTGGTGAGGGAGTACTGGATGACATTAATTACTATTTACAATATTTGCTCACTTGGTATCTGAGCTATTTTACCTTTATAGATACTAATTTTTTCATCTAAGTGCTCAAGATTGGATTCCCATTTTGCTTTTTCCTCTAGTACAAATTTACGGTGTTGTTCCAGAATATGTAATCGTTCAGGTATAGTAGAATCGCCTTTATAACGAAGGAATGCATACTTTTTCATCTCCTTAATAGGCATCCCTGTATCTTTTAATCTTTTTATGAAAAGAATCCAACTAAGATCGGCATCTGTATAGCGGCGTCTTCCCACAGTGTCTCGCTCGACAAGAATAAGTTGCTCTTTTTCATAGTAACGTAATGTATCAATGCTTAAGCTTATTATTTTTGAAAATTCTCCAATAGAATAACTCATTTCAAATCTCCTAATAAAAACTTTTACTTGACCTGGAGTTATCTCCAGGTTTTATTATCTTATTATACTAAAAATTAGGAGATGGAAACAGTGGAAAATAATCGTTATGATCAAGGTGTGAAGAAGCTTGCTGAGATTGATGGAACAGCAGGTGAAAATGTCATTGCATCCTTACAAAATGTTGCTCCGGATCTAGGAAAATATATTATCGAATTTGCGTTTGGTGATATTTATTGTAGGTGTGGATTGAATCTGCAAGAAAGAGAGATGGTAACCATAACTAGTTTGCTTACTGCAGGAGGATGTGAACCACAATTGGAAGTGCATATTAACGGGGCGTTAAATGTTGGAATTTCACCGAAAAAAGTAGTTGAGACTTTTTTACAATGTATCCCCTATACTGGATTTCCAAAAGTGCTTAACGCCATAACTGTCGCAAAAAAGGTTTTCGCTGATCGAGAAATAATATTGAAATAATGCTTCAGTAAATGTTGCGTTGCATAAATAAACCAAGGTGTGTAAAATTACATGCTTTGGTTTATGCGAGCAGCGTGGCAATATTGATGGGGCTGGTTAGATAGAATGAGCAAAGTATATCTTACAAAGTTTTAAATCGGAGTGAAAGCATGTTTAAATATAAAATTGGTATGGACTGTATTGATTGGCAACAACTCTTTCAAATTTATGAAGAAGTTGGATTAGTTGCTGGCTACGGAAAAAAGAAGGACTACGACAAGATTCGTAAGGCTTTTGAACAAAGCTTTAAAGTAGTAACTGCATGACTCTTGGAGTCATAATTTTTGTAAACTATTTTTGTCGGAAGGTGAGAAGATTACTAGAAGGCGAGCCGCGGTTTCAAAAGACGGGGCAAACTCCGATTGGATCGTGCTCGATTGTTCAGCGGACGATCGATATAACAGATAAAGCAAATTAAATTTGTATCAAAATTAAATCTACTAAAAAATAGAAACGCACCGAGGTGCGTTTTCTTATTTCAGATTAAACAGTCTCCCAAACTGTTTAAACTGATTTTTTATATGTTTCTGCAAAAACTTTCGCAAAATCTTCGAGTTTAACTTTGCCGAGATGGTAATCCGTGGCGCGGAGGCTTGCATAGAATTCGTCAGTGTTTTCTCCAGCGCGGTTCATTTGAACGAAGCGGTTGGCAGTGTCCTCGTGCATGCCAATTTTTTTCATGTTTGCAGCAAGGGCTTCGGCAGGGATTTGTTGGTATTTGGCTTCGATGCCGTTTTCAGCAAGAGCCTTGAGCCAATCGTTGCCTGTGCCCCAGTCGCTTACGACGAATTTCGCGCTTCTACCCGCTGGGGTGTGGGAAATCAGGGCGTAAGCGACGTCCGCGATATCAACAGGGCTGACCCAACCGCGCGTGATGTCAGCTGAAACTGTGCTGAAGATGGTTTGCTGGGTTTTGAGGTTTTGCATGTCGGCAAAAAGGTTATTGTAAAAGCCAACAGGGCGGATGTGAGCAATGTTCACGTCTTCAAGCGAGTTGAGCGCGTCTTCCATAAAATGATACATGTAAAGGATGCCAGCTTTGGGGTTATCAGCGCCGATCGAGCTGAGATTGACGACGTTTTTCACGCCGGAGTTTTGCACAGCGGTCTTGTAATTTTCAGAAAGCTCGATGGAGGCCTGCCACATGTCAGTGCCTGACGTCGGGTTGATACCTGTAATCATGAGATAAACGACGTCGCTGCCTTTGAATGTTTCGGTGAGGAAGTTGACGTTGCGGTTTGAACCGACAGCGGCTTTAGCTCCGAGGGCATGGATAGCGTCGACTCGGTCTTGCGCGCTTGTGATGACAGTGACGTCGTGGCCGTCGGCGATGAGGCGTGGAAGATAGTTACGATTGATATTGCCAAGTGAACCCAGAACTGTGATTTTCATTGTATATTTCAACCTTCTTTTTGATAGAATAATGTCACAAACTGACATTGAGATTACTATACACTTCCTCAATTTTGTTGTCAAGAAAAATGTCATAAACTGACGATTGAGTTCTGTATAATTTAAGCAATAGGAATGAGGAAAAATGAAAAGTAAAGAGAAGCTACAGGTGGATCAAATTATTCAAAGCAACCCTGATTTGCAGGAACGGGAGTTATCAAAAAGGCAGGTACTAATTGAGTCTGTCACAAACGCTTTACTACTACTTCTCATTAATTTTTGAAGTAGTGACCTTGTTCAAGATCCGCGATTAGCCCGGGTTGTATAGGCCGCCACTCCAAGAGTTCCTGAGTCAGTACGCTTGACCTTGGAATGTCGAGCGCAGCAATGGCGGAGAAGCCAAGAAAGCTGAAATGGGATTCTGCTTCTTCGCGTGAAATGCTGACCAATGGCACGTTCAGGTGCCGACTGATAACGCCGGCGATGTCGCGGAATGGTATCCCTTCGTCTCCGACTCCGTCCAGTCGTGACCCTGCGGGAGCTTTTTCCAGCGCCAAGAGGAACAGGTGCGCTGCATCGAGGCGATGTATAGCCGGCCACCGGTTGCATCCGTCGCCGATGTAGGCAGAGATGCCTTTGTCACGAGCTATCTTGATAAGTCTGGGCACGAAGCCCGTGTCGCCCTCGCCGTGCACCGAAGGTGAAAGATGCACGATAGATGTCCGTACCCCGTGTTCAGCGAGGGCGAACATTGCATTATCCGATGCCGTTCCGTTGAAATGACCGGTGGCCACGAAGGGCTTGCCAGAGCCTTTAAGCACAGCCCCTATCGTTTCTATGACGAGTAGATCGGTTGCGAGCGAGCCAGCGAAGTCTGAGGAATGTTTAAACGCCAGGTGGATAACACCATCCGCAGCAGCAGCGCCGCTACGAAGATTGTCGAGGTCGTCAAGATCGCCTCGAAGTACCTCGACTCCAGTTTCTTTCAGGCTTGCGGCGCCATTGTCTGAGTGGGTAAGTCCGATGACTTTATGACCGGCATTGATGAGATTGTGGACGATGATGGAACCGACGTGGCCTGATGCTCCTGTTACGAAAACACGCATAATGATTTCTCCCTTAATCTGTTGAGTTGTATTATTACTTGAACAATTGCATTATAAACTATAGAGTTAACTGTAGGGATAGTCATATAGGGGAGTGATTTTCATGAAGATACAAGAGTTAGCTGAAAAATCGGGTTTAACGGTCTATACAATCCGTTTTTATGAAAAGGAAGGTTTATTAGACAGTCGGCACGTCCAGAGAGAAGAAAATAACTATCGTAACTATTCAGACGAGGCACTCGAACGTCTGAAACTGGTAAAGAAGTTTCAAGGGGTGGGGTGTTCGCTAGCCGAACTGAAGGAAATCTTGTGGGACCATGATACAAATACACGTACCAATCAACAAGTCATTGAATGGGTTCGCCAAAAGATGAGCGAGATCGAACGTAAGAAAAACGAATTGGATCAAATGCTTTTAACTCTTAACTGGATGTCGGAATACAGGATGGCATTGATGAATAACCCAGAAAAGGTAACCCCTTTCTCAAAGCTCCGACCTTCAGGAAATGTGCCAGCAGTTTAGCCTCTACCACAATTAAACCATTGACCTTGCTGGTAATATTACAGATTTCAGAAGTGTATCAAATTCGGACTTTTTCCCTCTCTCGCTTCCTGCTAAAAACAGATTGGAAGAGAGGATGAAATGCGAAAGAACTACATTGTAAAATTGGTAAACTACATGAAGAATGTTTATCAGATTGATCGTGGTCTGAATAAACTGTCTGACAGAAGAGTTAACCCAACTTACAGCACGGGTCAAGTAATTTTACCTGTATTTTTTGGCTTCTTACTTAGGATAAAAAGCTTTAATGAACTAAATTTCATGATAAAGAATCATGAGTTTAGTAAACTGTTTCCCCGAGGAACTAAGCTGCCGCAAATTGATGCAATTAGAGATACACTGAAGGTCCTAGATCTCGAAGGACTAAAACAAGTCAATCTAAACATCGTAAAAACAGCTGTCGAGAAAAAAGTTTTCGACAATGGAACCATTGACGGATATACTGTTGCTGCGATTGATGCCTTTTATTAAAAGGGCTATATCTGCTGAAGTTTAATGCCGAAATAATTTTTAGTAGTTTATAGAGAAATAATAGTTAAAATAAGAAAGCTAATTTTGGGGTAGGGGAAGGTGTATCCTCTTTACAGCTAAATTTAGTGAATAATGTTGATATAATACATAAATAGGTCAATTCCTTAGCAATGATCGGTAGAAATCAAATGGAAGCTAAATTGCTCCCATCGGTGAAGACATAGCGAAGACAAGGAGCATTTTCAATTATGAAAATAAATAGTGAGCATTCCATTCCAGAACAGGATGACCGCCGATGCCCTTAAAAATGCCGCGCAGCAGTTTTATATGGGCGATAAAGCTGTTCGTAGTGGGGCTATTTATGCCCACACCTCCTAAAAAAGGTCGCAAAAAAGCACCCTGTTCACAGAGCGCTTCTTAAGCCGATTTATATTAAGCTATTTTGCAATGCATTGAGATTTCCATTCATGATATCAGTTAAATGCTTTTGTATCTTATCGTAAGGCCAATCCCACCATTGCAACTGCAGTAAGGATTCAACAATTTCTGAATCAAATCTTTTTCTGATTTCTTTAGCAGGAATTCCGCCTACTATTGTATACGGAGGGACATCCTTAGTAACAACTGCTCTGGTTCCGATAATTGCACCGTTACCAATATGCACTCCCTGCATAACGATGGCTTCGTATCCTATCCAGACATCATTATCAATAATGATATCACCTTTGTTATCCCACGCATCCGTAACGTTCTTCCATTCTAATCCCCATTCACTTGCGAAGATAGGAAACGGAAAGGTGGAAAGAGACTTTTGCGCATGATTAGCGCAAGTAAAAATAAACTTAGCACCACAAGCAATGGAACAAAATTTACCAATTATTAATTTTTCGTGATTTATAGGGTAATGATACAGAACATTGTTTTTTTCAAATTGTTTAGGGTCGTTAACATAATCATTATAAAAAGTGTAATCGCCTACAAGAATATTTGGGTCTTTGATTACGTTTTTTAAATAAACGGATTCATGGTCATTTCTTGGATATATTTTGTTCTCCGGAACAGTCATAGTAATTCTCCTCATTCTTAAGATATGATTTGTCGACTATTCCGGCGTTTACAATACATAGCTTCATAAAACCACCGCCTATTGAAAAAATGCTAATTTTAGTATAATACCCTTTTAAAAAATAGTAAATGATACCTTCGCCGAACCAGCCGATGATGGTACCTGCAGCAACGCCAGCCCTGGAGTGGTAGTAACTAACCTAACACCACGCTCCCAGCTACCCTCACCCCCCAAATCCCATAATCACCAACCACCCGTCAACCTAGCGACCTCCTTCAATCCTGCAGGATGGATGTCCTTTTTACCTATCCAAAGGCGCGCACCGAACTGGGAAGGTGGGGGGAGCGGCAGGTGGGGAGTTAAGTGAAAAATGAGGAAGCTTTAACAAAAATTGTTGGTGGGATACGGCAAATGGAGATAAATAAGCTAAACTGGTGGAGGAGACGATGAAAAAGAGGATTCTAATAAAGGTGAAACAACTGTCGAAGGTGCGATTGTGAAGGCAGGACGCATGGGCAAAGTGATTTATCAGGAAAACGCAAATGATGGTGTAGTTGTTTTTATAAAACGTCTTACTGGAAATACCACAACATATGATGCCAGCTACATTAAAAAGAGTTTGCTTGGGTGGAAATGGGTATTGGGAGGTGAATTTTCGGGTTACTCAGGGCAGTATTTTCAAAAAGTTTCTGGAACTCCTTTTCCTATGCTGTTTGGTGTCATTAACAATGAAAAAGTTGCAGGGGTCAAATTGACTGATTCCAAACACAAGAATCTGATAAACGCCAAAATAGTGGGAAATAACGATGACAGAATATGGTTTACATTTGTCAAAACATCTGACGGACCAGTCTTCAAGATAAATGAGCTATCTTCTTCGGGCAAAGTTCTTGATTCAAAAAGCATAGACATTCGCACAAGTACGACTTTTTAGCTTAGAATCAAGGATTTGAAACATAAAGCGAAAAAAGTATTTCGTATTCCTGTGATACCCTCAACCCAAAATCCCCGTCTCCCTATAAAGCCCTGCTACCAGTCAACCACCGGACTCCTCCAATCCTGCAGGATTGGATGTCCTTACCAATCGGAAAACCGAACAGGAAAGCCTTGAGGGATGCGTTAGGTGACAACTAACAGAGCGTTTTTGGACGCTCTTTTTACTTCTTATTGAAGGAAACGGAGGATAATCGTGGAACTACTAAGAAGGATGGGCAGAACTAAAATTTGAGATGGCATAATAGAAGGTGAAACATTATTTTGCTTAATCATATCGGTACACAAACCATCAAAACACAAAGACTAATTCTCCGAAGGTTTGAAATGGCTGACACCCAAAGCGTATTTGAAACATGGATGAGTGATCCAGAAGTTCAAAATAATTACGGTGAGAATGCGTGTGAAACCATTTCTGAAACTCAACAGATATTAGAAAAATGGATCAGCTCGTATGACAGTAACGAGTTTTACAGATGGTCAATAATTCTAAAAGAAACAAATAGAAATATCGGGCAAATTGCGTTCTATCTTATGGACAGTAAAAATCAGAGAGCCGATGTAGAATATTGCATAGGACAATCTTTCTGGCGTAATGGGTATGCGTCAGAAGCATTAAAAGCCCTAATAGAATATGCTTTCAGAAATGTTGGTATCAATCGAGTACAGGCGTTCCATAGAAGTAAAAATATTTTATCGGGCAAAGTACTGCAAAAATCCGGGATGAAATACGAAGGGACTTTAAGGCAATATTTAATCCACAAAGATGAATTTGATGACTGCATTATGTATGCTGTTATCAGGGATGATTGGTTGTAGTAGAAACCTACTCCCCTTATAGCAAATTACTTGGCCTCTACCTATGCTGACGAGGGCTTTTTTTGTGTGTGATGGGAAACTGTCATGCACGGTGTGGAGCAGGGGAAAAGGCCGACAATGATAATGTAATTTGGGATAAATGTGCATAATTCCTCATATCTTAGAATTATATGATATAATTAATCTAAATTAACTGCTTGGGGAATCGTTAGGAATTTATTTAAATGAGTTTGATCAAATCCATTAAGAAGCAAAAAATCTATTTGAAGAAATTAATCAAGGATAAGTTAACATTAGAAAAGTGCATTCAATGCAAGGGAGAAAAGTTCTTTATGGAATTGATTGCTGAACTGACTAAACGCAGAGTGATGGAAGGTGAACTGCAGGAAAAGGAAACGACGTTAAGCACCGTTTTAGACGCTGTACGTGATGCCATCGCTATCCTTGATGATTATGGAAATGTTACTTTCTGGAATGCTGCTGCGGAAAAGCTCTTCGGTTACCCCCAGGAAGAAATTTTAGGGAAGGATCTACATTTGTTGGTCGTACCGGAAGAACATCTTTATGAGACTTATAGTAAGGCTTTTAATCATTTTAAAACAACCGGAAAAGGTAATGCTATAGGGAAAATAATGGAGTTTAAAGCAAAACATAAAGATGGCCGAACGTTTGTTGTAGAGCTTTCGCTTTCGGCCATGAGGATCAAGAATACCTGGCATTCGGTGGGAATTGTTCGTGATATAACCGAACGCAAACAGGAACAGGAAGAACTTAAAAACAGTCGACAAAAATATCTAGAATTAACCGAGAATGCTCCAATTGGAATTATAAGCTGTGACTATAAGGGCAATATTATTTATGTAAATCAAATAGTTTTAGAAATACTGGGTTCTGCAAGTATTGAGGAGACAAAAAAGATCAACCTCTTAACTTTTCCTTTGCTGGTTAGGCACGGCCTTTCAAAACAACTTGAAGACTGTTTGAAAAGTAATAAGTCCGCTATGCATGAAATTAACTATGAATCTAAATGGGGGAAGAAAGTATGGTTAAGAATCCATATTAAACCACGGGAAAATAGAAATACCGTAATAGGTGCTCAAGTAATTATCGATGATATAAGTGAAAGAAAACAGCTGGAAGAGAAACTCTTCCTTTTATCTATTACTGATTCCCTGACGAGTGTATACAACCGTCGTTTTTTTATTCAGAAACTTGAAGAAGAAATAGAACGTGTAAAGCGAACGAGCCGTAAGTTTTCCGTGATAATGATGGATATAGACCACTTTAAGTGCGTCAATGACCGTTTTGGTCATAACTGTGGCGATTACGTCCTAAGGAAGATTATGTCGGAAACGATTAAGAAGATTCGAAAAATAGATACTCTTGCTCGCTGGGGTGGTGAGGAATTTATAATACTATTGCCGGAAACAACAATATATAAGGCTGTAGTTTTGGCGGAAAAACTGCGTGAACGTCTAAGTAGAATGGATATTCCGAATGTGGGCAATGTTACTGCCAGCTTCGGAGTTGCGGAGTACAATCTCGGAGATTCAGTTGATACAATAGTACAAAAGGCAGATAACTTGATGTACCAGGCTAAATCTGCAGGCAGGAATTGTGTGCGATATATTCGAGAATGAAAACAAATACTTTGTATTAGAGATATTTACCTCGAAAATAGCCTAGGATATACGACGCTGCTTGCTAACAAGGTTTATCAATTTCTGAATAATCACTCTAGAACTGATTTATAGGATTGCTGCAATTAACATGATTGTCAAGAGGGCCTTGAAATGTAGTATTGTTGTTGAATGGGCAATTTTAAACATAGTAAAGAAAAGATCAGGAGGCATGTTAGCATGAGTCAGCCTAATAAGTTGGTAGTGGTTTGGACTAACGGGGATAGGGAAGTTGCAATACGTATGGCATTTATGTATACACTAAATTCTAAACTTAAGGAATGGTGGGATGAAGTCTCACTGATAGTTTGGGGTCCATCTGCAAAACTTCTCACAGAAGACACATCGTTGCAGGAATACATTGGGAAAATTAAAGATGCAGGTGTGGACGTATTAGCCTGTAAGGCATGCGCAGATAGTTATGGGGTTTCTGAAATGTTGGAAAAGATGGGGTTAGACGTAAAATATACGGGTCAAGTGCTTACGGGTTTTTTAAAAGACGAAAATACAAGAGTTATAACTGTCTAAGCTAGATTTTACTATTGTTTTCATAATTATTGTCGTCTCACGTCACCACCCCTAGAACACCCAGCCGCCATCAAGAAGAAATAGCCTCTAGGTAAATGTTAGCGAGTTGTCATGTGGCGGGAGTAGTGCTTGGGAAGTTTTTCTGAACGATTTACCAATTCTAGCGTCGCTGTGATTGGAAACAGTCACGGCAATAGACTGGTTTGTCACCGGATGGTTGAAAAGGAACCATGGTCTCTTTTCCACATTCAGCGCAAACTGCTGGGAACATTTCTCGTTGCTGGCGACCGTATCCGCCACCATTACCACGAGTTTGTCGCTTTCGGGCTGTACGACAGGATGGGCAACGACCAGGTTCATTAGTGAATCATTTTCAGCGTAGAATTCTTGTTCATTGGCGGAAAAAACGAATTCTTGACCACAGTCTTTGCAAATAAGAGTTTTGTCTTCGAACATTAAAAAAGCATCCTTAAATTTTCTGCCCGCTGGTGTGGGATTTAATCTTCCCATATCTGTCGGTGCTATTGTCATTAACCTTCATTACAGGATTTTAATTACACGATCTTCGCTAAAGTAACTAGACCCATTTAACGAAACTCTTATTAAATATTGACTTGCAATACACACCATACAGAGCTATCATGTCCTACAACCCTGGTAACCATCGGCGATGTTATTCGTTATAGTTTAATCATGGGAAATGTTAAGTGATGATGATTAAGAGCTACCCGTCGGGTAGCTCTTCTAGTTTCAATCTATTCTAGGGATTCATTTTTTGATTCTGCTTGATTGTAAGCGGTGGAACACATACCGTGTGGTATAAAAATAGCCCCACTGTTTAATTTGAAGTGGAGCTGTTTTTAATAAAATCCTTCTCGGGCAATTTTTTTAATGTAGTTATACTGTTTCCGTATC
>NZ_NAHZ01000006.1:0-29326 GCF_002196785.1 Desulfosporosinus sp. FKA
TTCCTTAAAAGTTGATGCCAACTCCTAAGCGTATCCGGTATTAGCCCTCGTTTCCAAGGGTTGTCCCGGCTTGTTGGGTAGGTTACCCACGCGTTACTCACCCGTCCGCCACTAAGATCCTTCTAAGCAAACTTAGAATTCTCTCCGTTCGACTTGCATGTGTTAAGCACGCCGCCAGCGTTCGTCCTGAGCCAGGATCAAACTCTCCAAAAAAGTTATTTCAACTTCTTTAAAGAAGATGATATCTTGCTCATGATTCCATGATTCTTTTGAAACTCTTCCGAGTTTCTCTCATTGGCTGTCCTTGTTGTTTAGTTTTCAAAGATCAGAATGTCCGCTTAATTTTTTGTGTTATTTACGTTTTGTTTCGCGGCACTTAAGTATATTAACATTTGATTTTTATCTTGTCAATATTTTTTTTTGCAATTTCTCAAAAAACCCCTATGCAAAATATGGGAAGTGAAAATCTCATTACTACTTTTTATCCAGTTTTTAAGACCCCCACTTCTATAAGTAAGGCCACTGAAAATCTAGGAAAATCTATTGCTTGGGTATCCAAAGCCACCATATACCGTAGGTAAAATAGAAAGTCAGCACTATATATGGTACTGACCTTCTCGAAGATAAAGTTTTTCAGTGGCCTCCTATAAGTGGGGGTAGGTCCTTCAATTGATATTACCAATTGATCCAATGGATATTCAATCAACTCAGCAGAGTTATTGCCCAAATTTAATAAGATAATAGTTCTTTTTCCCTCGCCGAACAATAAGATATTTCCCGTCTAAACGTTCCAATTGCGATACAGAGGTTTCTAAATCATTGCAGCGAAGGTCATTGACATAGATAGCACCATTCTCGATAGATTCTCTGGCCTGACGCTTTGAGGAAACAACCCCCGCTTGGACCAATAAATCCACAAAGCTTATATCAGTGTTATCAATCGCAGCAGAGGGGACATCACTAAATCCCTCTTCAACCTCGGAAGCGGATAAACCTTTTAGTCCCCCTCCAAAAAGAGCATTCGTTATTTTCTCTGCTCGAGCAAGAGCTTCTTGACCATGAACCAAGCTTGTTACCTCACTTGCCAGAGTTCGCTGGGCTTTTCTCTTTTCGGGCTCTCTTTCCAAGTCTTGAGCTAAAGCATTGATTTCATCAATGGTTAAGAACGTGAAGTATTTCAAAAATTTAATAACATCCCGGTCATCAGTATTTAACCAAAATTGATAAAATTTATAAGGCGAAGTCTTTTTAGGATCTAACCAGACTGCACCGCCCTCAGTTTTCCCAAATTTGACCCCGTCGCTTTTGGTGACGAGGGGCATGGTCAAACCAAACATTTCCTTATCCTGCTCATCAGAAGTTCGACGAATTAACTCGATGCCTGCCGTGATATTCCCCCATTGGTCACTCCCTCCCACTTGAAGTTCACAACCATATAATTCGTTCAGCTTCATAAAGTCATAGGATTGTAAAATCATATAACTGAATTCTGTATAGGAAATCCCTTTACTCATTCGTGTTTCAACTGACTCTTTAGCTAACATAGTTCCTAGGGGAAAATTCTTACCAATATCTCTCAGGAATTCTATAACCTGAAGAGAGCCGAGCCAATCGTAATTATTGGCAATAACCGCCGGATTGTCTTTTCTTTCAAAATCCAAAAAACGGCTTAACTGAGCTTTTATTTTATCAGCCCATTCTTCTACAATTTCTTGGGGATTGAGTACTCTTTCTGAAGTTTTGCCGCTTGGATCTCCAATCAGCCCCGTCCCTCCGCCGACCAAGGCAATAGGTTTATGCCCTGCCAGCTGAAATCTCTTCAATATTAATATAGGCAGCAAACTTCCAATATGGAGACTATCGGCAGTGGGATCAAAACCACAATACAAGGAAATGGGTCTTGACATTAATCGTTTACGTAACGATTGTTCATCCGTATGCTGATAAATAAGCCCTCGATCTTTCAAGTCTTGAAACAAATCCATAATTATACCTCCAAAAATATTTTTAGCTCTTCATGCGGGATAGAATAATTAGAGTTCTTACTCTGTAAAAATGCTCTCAACTCCCGAATCATTAAATTAAATAAATAATAAATCCCTCAACTAACGTTGAGGGACGAAAATACTCCGCGGTACCACCCACATTGATGCCGTTTCTCTGCAGCGAAACGGGCACCCAGCTCTGTAGCGTTAACGGAACTACTCCGAGAGCTTTTAACTCTAGTCCTGAGGTGTAACCCTTGGTTTCCGGGTCGGTTTGCACCGAGCCACCGACTCTCTAATACCTTCTGCCAAGCTTCTTCTCAATCATACCATTCACAATATTGATTTATATTATTATATTATACCTTTTCGTAATTCAATATGCAACCGACTATATCACCTGTCAGATGCCTATACAGAATTAGAATTTCCTTAGGATTGCAGAAGTATGATATAATTCAAAGAATTATATCATGTATCTAAAACCTCATATTTTTCGGAGGAGGTTCAATCATGTCATCATCTCGAAGATCAACAAGTCCTCGAAAAAGGCGTCGTCCATCGAAATTTCGGTTTGTTTTTAAGCTTTTTCTTACTCTCATGCTCTTAGTAATCATTGGTGGAGGAATTTTTGTTGGGATTGTTGCCGCACAAACGCCTAAATGGGATCCCAGTGCACTAAACGACCAAAAGCAAACCTCCTATGTTTACGACAAGAATAACGTACAAATAGCCCAATTGTACGGGGGAGTTAACCGCCAAGTCGTCCAATCATCAGAAATCCCAGATCTTGTTAAAAAAACATTTGTAGCCGTCGAGGACAAACGTTTTTATCAGCATTTTGGGATCGACCCTATTCGAATTATTGGTTCAGCAGTAAATGACATCCGCTCGGGAAGTGCTAAAGAAGGAGCAAGCACCATCACTGTTCAGCTTGCCAGAAATGCCTTTATTGAAGACCCTACGGCCAAAACCCTGACCCGTAAAGTTCAAGAAGCTATTATTGCACTTCAACTCGAACACGAATATACCAAAGACGAAATTCTCACATTCTACCTCAATAAGATTTTTTTAGGGCAATCCTCCTTCGGAATCCAAGCTGCAGCCAAAACGTATTTTGGCGAAGACCTCAAGAATCTGACACCGGATCAAATCGCTCTCTTAGCAGGGCTGCCTCAAGCTCCGAGCCAATATAACCCTTATATTCATCCTGAAGCAGCCAAAAATCGCCGTAATATTGTACTGGGAGTCATGAAAGATGCCGGATTGATTACTGCCAGTCAATACGACCAATACAAAGATGCTCCTTTTACTTATGTCGATACTATGAAACAAAAAGGTGGGGCTGAAAACACTGCCATATCCACTGCAAATTACAAATACCCTTATTTTATTGATTATGTAGTCGAAGAGTTGGAATCTACTTATAACTTAACTCCAGATCAAATTTACAGCGGCGGATTGAAGATTTATACAACCATTGATACGAAAATCCAAAGCGCCGCAGAATCTGCTTTTGCGGACCCCTCAAATTTCCCGCGAGGAATTGATAACACAAAAGTTGAAGGCGCTATGACAGTCATTGATCCAACGTCCGGCGGAATACTGGCGATGGTTGGCGGGCGGGACTATACAACCCGCGGCTTGAATCGAGCCTGGCAATCCAAACGGCAACCCGGATCTACGATCAAACCTTTAGCTGTTTATGGCCCAGCCATTGAAAAAGGCGGATATTTCCCCGGGACAGTGCTTGATGATATGCCTGTCAGCTATAATGGCGGAAACGGTAAAGCTTGGACTCCTACGGATTTTGATACCATTGACAAAGGCTGGAAGGGCTTAATTACTATGCGTTACGCCCTGGAAGATTCGGTAAACGTTTATGCTGTCAAACTTCTTAATCTCATTGGAGTAGATTATGGTTGGAAGTTTGCCAAAGATAGGTTAGGCTTACCGCTTGAGGACAAAGACCGTGTCCTTAGTCTTGCCCTTGGGACACCGGAAGTATCTACTTTAGATATGGCATCTGCCTATGGAGTTTATGCCAACAACGGAGTTAAAGTAACGACACATGCAATAGCGAAGGTTCTTGATTCTAAAGAAAATACGATTATTAATCCTAAAATATTGAAAACCCGGGTCATGAAAGAAACAACAGCCTATATTATAAACAATATGCTGCGCAGTGTTGTTACGGACGGTACGGCCTATAGTGCCCGAATAGGAGACTGGGCTATTGCCGGAAAAACCGGGACCACATCGTTGGATCCTGTAAAATACGGCAATAAGTCTGGTAATCCGGATGCCTGGTTTGCCGGCTATACTCCCAATCTAACAGGAATTGTCTGGATGGGATACGATTCTGACCCTGACGGTAAACATTATTTACACAATGTCTATGGCGGAAGTTATCCGGCCCAAATCTGGAAAAAGGTGATGTCTGTCGCTCTTAAAGATCTTCCTGTTCAAACGAAGTTTGAAGAACCTGCCGGGATTGTAAGCGGACGATTCGATACAAAATCCGGTCTTCTTCCAAGCAACTTAACTCCACCCCAGTTTATTGGCACTGAAATAGCCGCTCAAGGGGATTTCCCCACTCGTGTCAGTGATGTTTGGGTTCAAAAGAACGTCGATGCAGATAACCCTAACATCTTAGCAAACGCCTCAACCAAGAATGTTATCGCAAAGACATTCCTTAATCTGCCAAATCGCTCCCCCTCTTGGATATGGCCCCCCAGCGAAGCTCCCTACCGACCGCCAAGTGGAATAACGGGGTCAGGGACTTCAAATGATCTAAATTCAACCACTCCTGATTCAACAGCAGCCAATTCGACCAACCCTAACTCAAATGTTCCGGATGCAACCACAAACCCTCAAGTTGACCCAACCCTCTCCACCCTCCCTAAACCTTCCCTTGGTCAAGTGAACTATGACCCCAAAACCTATACAGCAGTTATACCCATGACGGTTCCTGCTAACAGCGAAAACAGTTCAACGATTTTTTATCTTCGACGTTCCGGTCAGAGTACCATAGAAAGCTTCCCGATAAACGCCTCCCACTCCACTAAAACTTCCATTTCCATTTCACTCTCAGACAACGGAAAGCCTCCCATACCTGGTGACTACATCTTCTGGGCCGCTTTCCAGAATCCTAATGGATCAGGAGTCGGACCGTCTTCGGGAAGTGTAAAATTAACGATAACTGACTAAAACTATCAACCACAAATTCTGAAGCCGGGATCAACGCTAAACAAAAAGGTTGCCACAAACTTTCGCCAAAGTTTGTGGCAACCTTTTTCATTGCATTTATCAGCGCGTCAGCATTTGTTATGCCAATGTTCAGCTTTAGCTCAACAAGTTCACTTAAGCTCAACGACTGTGACCCCTGAATCCCCTTCTCCATATTCGCCAAGCCTGTAGCTGCGTACATGAGGATGCCCTCGCAGAAAATCCTGAATTCCTGCCCGCATAGCGCCCGTTCCCTTGCCATGAATTACATAGACTTGACCGACACCGCCCAGAACCGCATCGTCAAGAAACTTATCCAAGACTTCAGTACCTTGCTCAACTAACATTCCTCTCAGGTCAATCTCGCTTCGAATCTCTTCCGCCTTTTGCAATCCAAGACTATTTCCTTTGCGGGAACTTCTGAGCGGAGTTGTCTTTTCTTCCCGAGCCAACTTTAATTCTGTTAAGGGCACCATTACTTTCATGATGCCCGCTTGGACAAGGACTTCACCGCTGGCATTAGGAAGTTTCAGGACTTGCCCTTTCTGCCTGAGTTTTGTCATCATAACCGTCTGTCCCAGCTTAAGCTGATCCGGTTTCAAACCACCACCGGTATGTTCGGCCGTTCGTCCTTTTTCAAGTTTATTGGAAACCCGGCGAAAACCTTGGCGTGCCTTTTCAATGTCCTGTTGTTGTTTGTTTTCCTTCTTGAGAGCTTCTTTCAACTCGGCAATAATTGCTTCCGCTTCACGTTTTGCTTCACGAACCAGCTCACCGGCTTCCTCTTTCGCCAAGGTCATTAGAAGTTCATAGTCTTCATCTAAACGTTGTGACTTTTCTTCCAGAGCCTTCGCTTGCAGTTCCAGTGCTTGCCTTCCGGATTCGGCCCTTTGTTTTTCCAGCTCAATTTCCCGATGTGTCTCGCCAAGATTTTCAATGAGATCCGCAACCTGCATTTCCCGTTCGGTCACAAATGTATTAGCCCGCTCAAGAACCCGCTCACTTAAGCCAAGTCTTCTGGCAATGGTAAAAGCATTACTTTTGCCCGGAATCCCAATTAATAAACGATACGTCGGGCGCAAGGTCTCCGTATCAAATTCTACCGAAGCATTCTTTACACGCGGCGTTTCGTAGGCAAAGGTTTTGAGTGCCCCATAATGGGTCGTAGAAACTGTCCGGCATCCTCTTGAATGCAGCTCCTCAAGAATACCCATGGCTAAGGCCGCGCCTTCCGTCGGATCTGTCCCGGCACCAACTTCATCAAGTAAGACCAATGACTGTTCATCGGCACGCTGAATAATATCAACGATATTTTTCATATGCCCGGAAAAAGTACTCAGAGACTGCTCAACACTTTGTTCATCCCCAATATCTACAAAAATCCGGGTAAAGATCCCCATACGAGAGTCACTCTCCGCAGGGATATGCAGGCCAGATTGAGTCATTGCCGCCATTAGGCCGACAACCTTTAAGGCCACAGTTTTCCCTCCGGTATTTGGCCCGGTAACGACCAAAGTATCAAACTCAATCCCCAATTCAACCGAGAGAGGAACGACGGTACCACTGATCAGAGGGTGCCGGGCTTGTACCAGCTTTAATTGTTGTTTAGGAACTAGTTCAGGTGCTCCCGCATTCATTGTTATACTTAAATTCGCTTTAGCTAAAACGAAATCGAGTTTTGCCAGGGCTTCGTGAAGATCTGCCACCGCTTCTGCTCGTGCCTCAATTTGGGCAGAGAGCATTTGAAGAATACGCTGAACCTCACGCTGTTCCTTTAAAACTACTTCCCGCAGTTCATTGCCCAAATGGACAACCGGCATAGGCTCAATGAATAACGTTGCACCACTGGCCGATTGATCATGGACAATACCCGGGAAAACCGAACGATATTCCTGTTTTATGGGAATAACATAGCGATCCGAACGCTGGGTAATGATAGGGTCCTGCAGCATTTTTTGATAAGCAGGGTTACGCAGTGTCCCTTCCAGGCTTTCCCGAATGCGATTTTGCAGACGATATAGAGCACGGCGTAATTCCGCTAATTCCGAGGATGCATTGTCTGCGACCTTGCCATCCTCGGTAATACAACGGGAAATTTCATCCTCCAAAGGTTTTTGACTCTCGATTGAAAGAGTGACCTCCCATAATCCAGGAAACTCCGCCTGAGATTCCTGGAAGTACTGTTTTAGTTTTCTGCCAACCCGTAAGGTGTCCCGGATCTCAAGCAATTCTTCGCCATGAATAATCCCTCCGCGTAAACAACGTTCAAGGTAAGGCCGTATTTCTTTAGCGCCGCGAACAGAAAAGAGGGGGTTCCCGCGCAAAAGATTTTTTCCCTCATTCGTTTCTTGGAGTCCAAGACGCACACCTTCCCAATCAACCTTTGGGGTTAACCCTTCAGCTAATTCCTTCGCTCTTGGAAGAAGACAATATTCGGCCAAACGTTCTAAAACTTTGGGAAAATCCAGCTTTTTTAATACTTTATCTTCGATTCCCATAGATCCTCCTCAATACGCTAAAAAAACACAATACCCAGCACCAGTGGAATCAGCATTCGCAATCCTAAACATAATAATTAGTATGAGGCATTAGTTAAAGCACACCTCTAAAAAAATGTCCCTTCGTAAAGCCTTGTGGAAACATGGAAGTCAACTCTGCCATTCCTTGATCCGGAGTCCATAGGGACCGGTTTCCGAGCTGCAAGGTATCCCATGCTTCTAAAAAAACCTTGACGATCAGCCCGACCTGTTCAGGAGATTGGCGAGTTAGCTGTAAACGTATATTGGATACGCCCATTCGTTTGAGCTGCGGCAATTCTTCATATAGATTTAAGACCTTAACATTATAAAGATGCATTCGGCATTCCTGATCCGTCTCCAAAGGAAAGTCATACTCCAGACGATCCCGTAAATAATGGGGCTCTTTAACGCATACACCTGAGCAATGGCTTCCTTGCTTTCCACCCAAGGTCGATCCTATCGGACAGTATTCACTGACCATCATTTCCAGATCGCCAAACACAAAGTACTCTATCCCCCCCCATTTTGCCAAATGAGCCAATTGTTCATGATGCAATTCCGGAGATAGGGTTACCCTTTGAGCGCCTAGGTGCAAAAAGTGAGCAAGACTGGCTTCGTTGAAGACGTTTAAAGAATAATCTGTTTCAAAAGGCCAGTTGGGATCCAAAGAGCGCAGCATTTCCAATTCACCGAGATTTGAGACCATAAGTTTTGGCTTGTCTGGCCAAAGAGCTGCTTTTTTTAGATCCTCCAGGAGTCTCGTACTTTGAGTTTCATTTAAAACTCTGGGAAGCCGCCAAGCGCAATCAACACCCTGTTTGCGGCAGGTCTCAAACCCTGAACGTATTTCATCTATTTTGAAATTTTTTCTCGAACGCCAGTGTTCTCCGCCAATGAGTACTCTTTTGGCCCCAGACTTTAGGGCCGCCTCAAGGGTTTCCGGATCACTTACAGCTACAGAAACCAGCGGCAGGTTTCTCCTTGCGGAACTTAAGCGTGCTTTCGCCAATTCATTGTTCCATTTGCCAATTCTTTGTCGATAAAGGGATCGCTCAACATTTTGCTGAGTAGTTTCTCTAAGCAGTTCCTCTACTGCCATTCGCCGCATTTCATTGAGATCACTCACCGGCAGCATCAGACCCTCATCAACCTCAACCACTAATTGATCCAACCAAAAAGGTGTAGTTCCTAATCGTCCAAGCTGCTGGTTAGCATAGTCCCAAGTCAAAGGCCGTTTCAAAGCCTTTTGGGCAGGATTAGCAGAAAATACCCTGACCCTGCGCATACCTTCGACAACTTCTAAAGTTAGTTTATCTCCAATATGCCCCCTCAGAGACATAGTCAGAGGACGCTTGCGTTGTTCTTTACCTTCTTGGAAACTTTCCCGGGCCTTCTCCATTAATTTAGCGTCATTTGTTTTAAAGACGCGATCCCCAGGACGTGCCACCCCAGAAAATTCGATTTGCACAGTTTCCCCGGGGAAGCCGTCACTAACTTGTTGCTTGTCTCTCCAGATGTTACCGACAGTGATTCCTTCCCGTCCCCTGCCTGTCCAAAACTCAATTCCATCGCCCGAGTGAATAGCAGCCTCGAGTTTGAGATCTAATCGTCCTGAGTTGAGACTCACTACACGTCCAAGGCGTGTTCCCCGATTGTTTGGACGACTGTAACTCATAAGGTCCGCGCCAGGATTCTCTCTTAAATATCCCTTGGTAAAATCACGATTGAAGATTTGCAATAATTCCTGATGTTCCTCTGTTGTAAGTAGCGGACCATTCTCTCCTTGACGTTCAATCCGATCAAGCGCCTTTCTGTACAGCCTAATTACTGTTGCCACATATTCCGGTCGCTTCATTCGGCCTTCTACTTTCAGGGAATGAACTCCAATCTCCTTTAGCTCCACTAAATCTTCTACTAAATTTAAGTCCTTGGGGCTTAATAAATGCTCCCCTAAATTCTTAACAGTCAATAGATTTTTGCGCTCTTGATTTACCAGCTGATAAGTCATTCGGCATGGCTGGGCGCAAGTGCCTCGATTCCCGCTCCTTCCTCCGATAAAGCTGGACATCAGACACTGGCCGGAATAACATACACAGAGCGCACCATGTACAAAAACCTCCAGATCCAACGGAGTACTTGCAGCCAAGGTTTTGATCTCAGCTGCTGAAGTTTCTCGTGCAAGGACAACTCGATAAAAACCAAGTCTTTCCATATGCTGAGCACCCCATGTTGTGTTAATCGTCATTTGCGTGCTCGCATGGATTTCCAGTTCCGGCAGAATCGCGCGAATGAGACTTGCGACTCCCAGGTCCTGTAGTATAACGGCATCAACACCAATATCATAAACAGCATAAAGGTAGTCCATCAGCTCTTGAAACTCTTGATCCGCGATCAATATATTAACTGTTAGGTAGACTTTAACCTGCCGTTCATGAGCATAGCGGACTGCTTTGCGCAGCTCTTCCAAATCAAAATTTGCGGCACTTGCTCGGGCACTAAAACTCTTGCCTCCTAAGTAGACTGCATCGGCGCCGTTTTCCACAGCTGCTTTAAACGCTTCAAAACTTCCTGCAGGTGCCAGAAGCTCCAGAGGGGGTGTCTCATTTGCCACTACCGCTTCTCTTTGATTGTTCATTTAATTTTACGCTCCACCCTCATATTTTGTTTATCCACTCCAATGAACATACTTATTATAATTGCTTAGCTTAGATATGTACAATTTCTCATACTTTAATGCAAAACAACGGAGAGCATCTTAAACTGCTTGCAAAGCAGTTTAAGATGCTCCCTCACTCAAAAATTTTCTTAGCTATTCAGTCTTTTCGCCCAGCAGCTGCATGAGAGTTTCTTGCTCTTCTCGCAGCTTGGCAAGATCATCCGCCAGATTAAGTGCTGTTAATATTGCCACTTGGTGAATGCCTAAGCGAGGGAGTCGTTGGGAAATTAAACGCATTTTTTTGTCCACTTCGTGAGCCAACCCCTGGATATACGCTTCTGTTCCTTCACCGCGGACGACGTGCTTCTCTCCAAAAATTTCAACAGTGACTTTGACTGATTCCTGAGCCACAATTTTCCCTCGCTCTCTTCTTGCTACTTTGCCGAAACGCTTTCTATTTTCGCCATTCTGCATCAAATTCCTGCTGAATTCCCTCTAAGATGCGAGAATTCAAGACATTTACTTCTTCATCGGTTAAAGTCCGCTCCAGCGATTGGTAGCGCAAGGAAAAAGCAAGACTTTTGCGTCCCTCTGGTATTGACTTGCCGGTATAGACATCAAATAGTTCTACGTTCTGCAGCAGTTCCCCCCCGAGCTTGTGAATCTTAGTCATCACAGCCGCCGCGGAAGTATCTATGGGTACCACGACTGCCAAATCACGATTGATGGCAGGAAAACGCGGGATGGATTGAGCACGTACAATCGGCCGCATATGCTTAAATAAGACACCCAAATCTAGCTCGAAGAGTACAGCCCGCTCCAGAGCCCATTCTTTTTCTTCCGAAGGATGTATCTCACCCAAAAAACCAATACATTCATTGTGAAGATAAACATCAGCCGAACGTCCGGGATGAAGCCGAGGACGATTTTCCGGCACTCGATAATCAAATTTAAGCCCAAACTCCCGAGCAATCTCCTCCAAAATTCCCTTGACGTAGAAAAAGTCATATTGAGTCTGGGAATTTAGCCAATGCCTGCCACTCTTCCCAACGGCAACCCCAGCCACTCGCAATACTTCACGCGGAAGCTCGCGCAAAGGTTTTTCATCACCCCAGTAAGTCGTTCCAACTTCAAAAATACTAATTTCCGTATTGCGTCGTGCTGTGTTCTTAGCCGCAACCTCTAACAGTCCGGGCACCAAGGACGTACGCATCACGCTAAGTTCTTCCCTTAAGGGGTTAAGCAGAGAAATCGAGTGCTGAGCACTTCCCCACTGAGCATCTTTAGCAGCGCCTGTAAAGGTATAAGTCATAACTTCATCCATTCCGGATTGAACAAGTACCTTGCGCAAGCGACGGCGGAACTCCTGTTCCGGTGTCCTTCTTCCTTGAGTCGTATCCCCTTGCGGCAAGGTCGTAGGGATTAGATCATATCCCCTTAAACGAGCAACTTCCTCCATGAGATCTTCCTCAATTTCCAAATCCGCACGATAGGTGGGAATCTCCACAACGAAGATGCCTTCCTTTTCCTCATACTTAAAGTTCAGGTTTTCCAGAACTTGTCTGATATCCGAGTCCTTCAGCTCAAGACCAAGAACAGTAGAGGTATGCTGTACTGATAGTGTGATCTGACGCTGCGGAGGAAGAGTCTTTAGCTCATCAAGGAAGGCCACAGGGCGTCCTGCTCCTAATTCCAGCAGCAATTCACATACTCGTCCCAAGGTTGCCGCACAACCGTAAGGATTAACACCCTTTTCGTAACGATTTGAAGCTTCTGACCTGAGTCCCAGCCTTCGGCTTGTCCTGCGTATACTTACTCCGGCAAAATGGGCCGACTCGATTAATAAACGTTTCGTATCCCCCGTAACTTCACTGTCAAAACCTCCCATGACGCCTGCAACTGCTAAAGCCTGTCGGTCATCGGCGATGAGCAGAGTATCCGCTTGAAGAGATCGCTCAATTCCATCGAGAGTGACAATTTTTTCTCCCGCTTTGGCACTACGAACATGAATGTTCCCTGTAATCTTATCCCGATCAAAAGCATGTAAAGGCTGCCCCATCTCCAACATGCAGTAGTTCGTAATATCGACGATATTACTGATTGGCCGAACCCCAGCCGCCTTGAGTCTTCGCTGCATCCATTCCGGTGAAGGAGCAATATGAACATCCTCAACAACTAAACCGGCATAACGGCGGCACAACTCTTCCTCTTCAATGATAATCTTAAAGTTCTCGGCAGCAGGAAGATCTAATCCCTTCGCTATATCTGCCCATTTGGGCAAATGGGGCTGTTTACCGGTGAGTGACGCCACTTCGCGTGCCACATTAACCATCGCCAAACAATCGGGGCGATTGGGATAGAGTTCTAAATCTAAAACACTGTCTTCCCGCCCTAGATATTTGCCAAAGTTCTCCCCGATTGGAGCCTCGGCCCCTAAGACCAAAATACCGCCTTCGCTGCGATCTAAACCTACGGAAGCATCAAGCAGGAGCTCTTCACGCGAGCATAACATCCCCTCTGAAACTACACCTCGCAGCTTAGACTTCCGAATCGCCAAGTCATTAGGCAAGACAGCGCCTATCATGGCTACAGGGATTCGGTCTCCGGCCTGTAAATTCTGGGCACCGGTGACGATAGTAACGTTTTTCTGCCCTGCGTTAACGTCACAGACCCATAGCCTGTCGGCATTAGGATGCTTAGTCAGAGAACTAATTTCCCCAATGACTACCTTTTCAAACCCTTTATTAAGATTTTCAACACTTTCTACCTCAATTCCGCCGCGAGTTAATGTTTCTGCCAACTCTTCGGCGGTCTGATTGGCATCAACCAGTTCGTGAAGCCATTCCATACTGACTTTCATCGTCTTTCCCCCTTAAAACTGCTGCAAGAAGCGCAAATCATTATCAAAAAGAAGTCTCATGTCCTCAATGCCAAACTTCAGCATGGCGATTCTCTCAACGCCCATGCCAAAGGCAAAACCTGTGACTTCCCTCGGGTTATATCCGCCCATTTCCAGGACTTTCGGGTGAACCATTCCCGAACCTAAAATTTCAATCCACCCGGTTCCTTTGCAAAGGCGGCATCCCGCTCCTCCACAAAGCATACAGGAAACATCTACTTCAGCGCTTGGCTCAGTAAATGGAAAAAAACTGGGCCGCAAGCGAATTTCGCGAGATTCGCCAAACATCTGCCTTGAAAAATTCAGCAAAATCCCCTTTAGATCGGACATCCGAATCCCTTGATCAACCATAAGTCCCTCAACTTGATGGAACATCGGAGAATGTGTGGCATCATCGTCATTTCGATAAACTGTCCCGGGAGCAATGACCTTCACCGGTAAATGAGGGTGAAGTTTTTCCATTGTCCGTATCTGAACAGGAGAAGTTTGAGTCCGCAGCAATATTTCTTCTGTGATATAAAAGGAATCCTGCATTTCCCGAGCTGGATGATCTTTAGGAAGGTTAAGCGCCTCGAAATTGTAATAATCCGATTCGATTTCCGGCCCCTCAGCGATCTGGAAGCCCATACCCAGGAAAATATCCTCAATCTCTTCAACGACCTGAGTCAAGGGGTGATAATGTCCGCGGGCAACACGGCTGCCGGGCAAAGAAATGTCGATGCGCTCTGCAGCTAAACGCTTTTCCAGGGCAATAGCTTCCAATTCCGCGCTTCGTTCTTCCCAAGCCTTTTCCAAGCGGCTGCGCATCTCATTAACCACTTGTCCCATCATTGGCCGCTCTTCCGGGCCTAAACTCCCCATCTGCCGCAGTAATGCGGTCAAGCTCCCTTTCTTCCCGAGCACTTTCACCTTAAGCTCTTGAAGAGCTTCCGAGTTATTTAATTGCTGCAATTCATGCAAGGCCTCTTCTCCAATGCGAAGTATTTCTTTCTTCAAGACAACCATCCTTTCCATTTTGCAAATTCCAAACTTTTTATAAATTTCTCATCAGTCATTGGCGCTCTTATCTCTATCTTTTAGTACGACGCTGTGATCAAGTAAAAATAAAAACGCCCAATCCCCATACAAAAGGGACGAGCGTCATTCTCGCGGTACCACCCTGGTTTGGCTAATTAAGCCACACTCATGTTCCGATAACGGCGGAAACCGGGCCTTCCTACAGATCAAAAAGCCGCTCCTGGGCGAAATTTAACCTCTTTTTCCAAGAGGAGGATACTTTCTTAGCAGGCTCACAGTCTTGGGCCCGCCTCCCTGTGAAGAAACAATCCTTTTTTACCCTATCATCGCTTTATAGATATAGCAAACTATCAACAAGAACTCAAGCTATTATAGCATAGAGCCCCTGTAAATTACAAGAAATCCCTTTGGCGTACTATCTCATAAAGAAGAATTCCCGTTGCCATGGCCACATTAAGTGATTCCACTTCCTGAGCCATGGGAATCGTAACTCTTTGAACATCCTCCCTTTGAAAGGTAAGGGATGGACCATTTCCTTCATTCCCCACAACCAAAGCTAAAGGTCCACTCGCTACATTCGTCTCGTAAAGTACTCTTCCTTTTGTATCTCCTAAAATTAACCGAAGACCCTGTTTGCGGCAAAAGCTTAACACTGCCTCCGGGGACAAGTCCGGGAGAAGGACTAAAGAAAAAAGGGCTCCCATAGTACTGCGCAGCACTTTGGGATTATAAATATCAACGGTTCCCGACGTTAAACAAACGTAACGAACTCCCGCCGCCAAGGCAGTACGGAGAATCGTCCCCAGATTTCCGGGGTCTTGAATTCCGTCCAAAACAAGCACTACTGATTTCCCATCAATATGTATATCGTCCCATGTATACCTTGTTTGATTTACAACCGCTAAAATACCTTGGGGTTCCTCCGTCGCGCTCATTTTACGAAAAACCCGTTCATCCGTTTCCTCAAAGGGGATTTTGCGATCTTGCAATCCTTCCCTTAGGTCTCTCCACTCAGATTGCTTTCCTTTTAAGCTAACGTACACTTTTTTTATGGGAGCATTCCTGCGTAAAGCCTCAGCAACAAACCGCCATCCTTCTATAACGTAGAGCTGCGTCTCTTCACGGACTTTACGCCGCTGCAAAGAGGCGATGAATTTAACCTGTTCATTTTGTAAGGATTCCAGCACCTTTCCACCTCCAAGGCCTAGGGACCAGCTCCAGAGATAGATATAGATATAGTCTATCCATTGGCAGAGCCCTTTATAATTTCGTTTGCGCTGAAGGAAACGAAATCAGAATGAGATAAAACGAGCTTATACTGCGTACCGACGCATTTATAAAAAGAGGATGCTCGCGCATCCTCTTCACTTGGTAATTAGCCGTTAATTTGAACTTTAGCGACATTTGCAATTTCAGTAAATGCTGCTGCATCGCTAATTGCCAGTTCTGCCAGCATCTTACGGTTAACTGTTACCCCAGCCTTCTTCAAACCATTCATCAAGCGGCTGTAGGAAATACCATTCATACGTGCAGCTGCATTGATTCTGGCAATCCAAAGCTTACGGAAGTTTGCTTTGTTGTCTTTTCTATGAGCATAAGAATAGGCTAAGGATTTTAAAACTTGTTCATTCGCGGGGCGGTAAAGTTTACTTTTCCCTCCGCGATAACCCTTCGCCAATTTTAAGATCTTTTTATGTCTATGATGTTTCGTCATGCCTTTTTTAACACGGGCCATCCCAAAAACCTCCTTTTAGTGCAGCGTTATAGATAAACAATCAAGTTTTTAATTCTCTTGACATCAGATTGGTTCATAACCGCTGATTTGCGTAAATTCCGTTTTCTTTTCTGAGACTTCTTCTCCAGAATGTGACTTGTAAAGCCGTGCATACGGACAACTTTACCTGTTCCAGTTTTCTTGAAGCGCTTAGCCGCACCACGGTGAGTTTTCATTTTAGGCATTTGAGTATCCCCCTCTCGGTATTAGTCATGTTTAACAGAAGCCAAAATCATAATCATATTGCGGCCCTCAAGTTTAGGATCACGCTCTATGCTAGACTCCGCTTTACAGAATTCTGCAAGTCTGAGACAAAGGGTTCTTCCTAGTTCAGGGTGAGTGACTTCCCGCCCCCGGAACATAATCGTAACCTTCACTTTATCCCCTTCGCTTAGAAATCGCTGAGCATTACGAGCCTTGGTTTCAAAGTCATGATCCTCAATATTGGGACGCAGCTTGACTTCCTTAATTTCCATGCTCTTTTGCTTTTTACGAGCTTCCTTGTCTTTCTTCGCTTGCTCATACTTATACTTGCCATAATCCATTAGTTTGCAGACCGGCGGCTTCGCCGTCGGTGCGATCTCTACGAGATCTAAAGACTTCTCGACTGCTAGGTTCAAGGCATCTCGAACCGCCATAATTCCAAGTTGTTCTCCTTCTTCCCCAACAAGACGGACCTCCCTAACCCGGATTTCGTCATTGAGTCTTAAGTCCTTGCTAATAAGAAACCACCCCCATTAAAACTTAGCACAATAGAAAAAGACGGATGAATACCACCCGTCTTCTAAACAATCATGAGCACGTATTAAGCCCAAGCCCAGAAGATACCTTACCGACTTTAGCCGTAAGGTGAGAAGCGGATGGCTTCTACTTGACAACGAATATTTTATATCAACTCTCAAACTTTGTCAACTTTTATCCGGTTTTTAAGCCCCGATGTTCAGCTTTAGCTGAACGAGTTCACTGAGCCAGAGCTGTTAAGAGCTTCTTATTTTTTATATCATCTTGGATAAGAGTAACAAACTCATCTACAGTCATTTTCTCTCCGGCATCCCCTTGACCGTAACGACGTACAGCAACGGTATCCGACTCGGCTTCTTGATCTCCAACAACCAAGGTATAAGGAATCTTTTCAGTTTGAGCCTCACGGATTTTATAGCCAACTTTCTCTTTACGCTCATCCGTTTCAACTCTTATATCTAATTCATTGAAACGGGCAGCTAATGCTTTGGCATAGCCCTGATGCCGCTCACTGATCGGCAAAATACGAACCTGAACAGGTGCTAGCCAGGTTGGAAAAGCTCCAGCATAATGTTCAGTCAAAAGTGCTATGAACCGTTCAATACTCCCATAGATCACGCGATGAATCATAACTGGGCGATGTTTTTGTCCGTCCTCGCCGACATAAGTTAGGTCGAATTTCTCCGGCATTTGGAAATCAAGCTGTATGGTACCACACTGCCAAGTCCTATCCAGACAGTCTTTAACGTGAAAATCAATCTTCGGCCCATAAAAAGCTCCATCGCCTTCATTGATCTTGTAATCCAAGCCTCTTTCCTCCAGGGCCTCTTGAAGCGCCCGAGTTGCAGCTTCCCAATCCTCATCTGAACCCATAGAATCTTCAGGACGGGTGGACAGCTCTACATGATATTCAAAACCGAACACTTTGTAGAAGGTGTCTACTAGTTCAATAACCCCTAGAAGTTCCTCCTTAATCTGTGACGGAAGCATAAAGATGTGGGCATCATCTTGAGTGAAGTTTCTAACCCGCAGCAAACCATGGAGGGCACCCGATAGCTCATGGCGATGAACGAGTCCCAATTCTCCAACCCGCAGCGGCAAATCCCGATAACTACGCAATTTAGTTCGGTACATAATCATACCGCCCGGACAGTTCATAGGCTTAACTGCAAAATCCTGATCATCAATCTTCGTAAAATACATGTTTTCTTTATAATGATCCCAGTGACCGGATTGTTCCCAGAGAGAACGATTGAGAATAATCGGGGTCTTAATTTCTTGATAACCTCGCTTGCGATGTTCTTGTCTCCAGAAGTCCTCAAGAGCATTGCGCAAAACCATTCCTTTAGGATGGAAGAAGGGGAATCCAGGGCCTTCATCGTGAAGGCTGAAAAGGTCAAGCTCTAAGCCCAACTTACGATGATCACGGCGTTTGGCCTCTTCCAATTTGAATAGATAATCTTCAAGATCAGCTGCTTTAGCAAAGACTGTACCGTAAATACGCTGCAACATCTTATTTTTCTCATTACCACGCCAATAGGCACCTGCCAAACTCATGAGTTTAATTGCTTTAATGATTGAGGTTGATGGGATGTGGGGACCCGCACAAAGATCTGTAAAATTTCCCTGAGTATACATGGAAATAGTAGCATCTTCGGGAAGTCCTTCAATCAGTTCAACTTTATAATTTTCACCAAGTTTTTTAAAGTAGTCCAAAGCCTCAGTGCGCGATACTTCCTTACGCTGATACGTGTAGTTTTCCTTAGCCAGGCGTTTCATTTCTTTCTCGATTTTCTCGAGATCCTCAGGAGTAAACACATGCTCAGAATCGAAATCATAATAGAAGCCTTTGGCAATAGCTGGTCCTATCCCCAACTTTGTTCCGGGAAACAAATTTTCCACAGCTTGGGCCATTAGGTGAGATGTTGAATGTCGAAGAACCTCCAATCCCTCTTCGCTGTCCAGTGTGATGATCTCTACTGCCGCATTCTCCATGAGAGGATAAGAAAGATCTTTTAATTTGTCATTTACTTTTCCAGCAACAGCTGCTTTAGCTAAACCACGCGAGATAGCAGCAGCCAACTCTGCTATAGTCGTTCCTTGTTCAACCTCACGTATTGAACCATCTTTTAAAGTTACTTGAATCATTGCTATCACTCCTATAAAATTTCGATAAACGCAAAAAAGCTCTCGCCCCAACTAGGGACGAGAGCTTACTCCCGTGGTTCCACCCAACTGAAAGGATATCTCCTTCCACTCGATTACCCTTAACGCGGGAAACGACAAAGCTTACTCATTTCAGCCCTGCACTCAAGGGTGGTCTTCACCTGAACCTTTGTGAGAAATGCTTACAGCCGCGGCATTCCTTCTCTAACACTTAAGATCAGGATACTCTCCCTTTCAGCGATTTAAAGTAATTACTTTAGAAAAAGTTTATGACACTAA
This sequence comes from Desulfosporosinus sp. FKA, assembly GCF_002196785.1. Classification (NCBI taxonomy): domain Bacteria; kingdom Bacillati; phylum Bacillota; class Clostridia; order Eubacteriales; family Desulfitobacteriaceae; genus Desulfosporosinus; species Desulfosporosinus sp. FKA. The sequence continues at coordinate 19,265 of NZ_NAHZ01000006.1, forward strand.
TATACCCAAATCAATAGATTTATTATACAAAAACCATGCTCATTTGTCAAAAATCCTTACATAAAGAACAGCCGCTGCAATCACGAACTCTATCTCCAAAAACTTGCCTTATGGTCTGTAAAGTATCTTTATACCCATTATAACGAATGTGCAACGTGATCTGTCTTGGAGCTACTGCGATAAGCGAACTTACCAAGAGGTCTTCATAACCTAACTCATGTAAATTATCCAGTTGATAATCTTCCAGGTAGTCGCCGGTTATATCCTCACCGTCCTCATTATAAAGATGGAACTCACCTTTCGAAGTCATTCCTACATGCAGGCTCTCTAATTGCGGTGTCTGGGTGTCGACAAAATGTTTCAGGAGCTGAATAAATTCCAGATATTCCTTTTCCACTATGTACTCTTCGATAGCAAACTCCACAGCTTTGCTGACATCATGCTTATATTCCTGAGCGCGAAAACTTAGAAAACCTTCAAGATCGAAAATCAAAGACTGATTAAGACAACTTAAAATTTGAGTTACAAGCTTTGTCTTACGGTTTATGCGATAAGCACGATCTTGACCCAAACCTTTATTCAAATATTCCAGTGCTTTATTTAGGATCTCTTGACCCTTATCATCAATTAAATATTTATTTTTTTTCAGGATTCCCCGTACATGTTCTTTCTCCCAGTGAAGCAAGATCGTTTCCGCTAAGGCATTTGCTAAATAATATCGCTGGATTTTCTGGACCATTTCTTCATTTTCAGTCCCCGCAAGAGACGAGGCAAGAAACTTACAGTGAATTAGCCAACGCTTTCCGTGTTGCTGCTCAATAATCTGTAAAGGGAGACGTTCACGTTTACTCAATTCCCTTAAGGACTTACATATACTGTCATGGTATCTTTGCGTACCTAACTGCACGGAATGTTCCACTGGCACCCCTCCATATTAGAGTATATGACTCTAATGAAGCCATATTTCGATTGGGCCAATCTGTTAATACCTTTAAAAAATAAATATTTTCAAAAGGTAGTTTGGACATTCCATACTATTTCCAATTTATTACATTTCTATTCTCGTTTAACCGTTTCCTCAGTTTACATTACATTGAGCAATTGTCACTATCCTTCTGGGGCACTGATTTTTTACGTGGAAAAAGAGAGCGGATAGAGTCTCTATCATCGCTAAATTCTTGCTCTGCAGAATAAATCCCGTCAATTTCGTTAATATCTTCAATCAATTTTTCCATGTCGAGTTTGCGAAAAGGAGTTCTCAATTTAAACAGTATAACCGTTTTATTTTGTTCTTCTTTTTGCAGAATCATAGTGATATTTTGCGGAACAATGTTGTGAGACTCAATTACTCTGTTAATCTCTTTAACTCTGCACGTTCCATTAACAGCAACAACCTTAAGTGACGCACTATTTCTAAAAAAATAATTTTCTACTATGCGCTCTAGAGTAATAAACACCAAGAAGGTGACCAATGTAGCCGAAAAATAGAACCCGGCTCCAGTTGCCAAGCCAATGGCTGAGACAACCCATAGAGATGCTGCGGTTGTCAAACCTCTGATCGATGTCTTGTCTCGCAAGATCGTACCAGCTCCTAAGAAACCAATCCCTGAGACAACTTGCGCAGCCAAGCGAGCAGGATCTTTGTTAACTGATGTAAAATTTGTAAAGCCGTACATTGATAAAATCATAATCAACGCTGAGCCTAAGCTTACTAAAATATGAGTTCTAAATCCTGCTGAACTATCATTTCGTTCTCGTTCAAGACCGACAATTCCTCCAAAAATACAAGCCAGCAATAACCTTAAAGCAATTTCATAGTCCGTAATATGCACTGTTTTTCACATCCTTGCTGTGATTGTAATATTTATCACTTAATATCATAAATTAATGATTCAAGGGTGACACCTCATCCTATTACACTAAAACAGATTACATTAAAGTATGACTCCAAATCCTAACTCAAATCTTTTATATTCCCATCAGGGAATAGATCACATCTATTACTTTGCTATTACTTCTATTATGATTTCTCAAATCAAATATTCGTTACAATAGGTCAAATTCCTTTAATCTTATAAAATATTTTAATATTTTGATTACTAAATATTATGTAATTCTTTCGAGTAATGTAACTCCAAATACGTGAAAAGCTGTAACAAAAAAAATTTGTTACAGCTTTCTTTCTATTATCCGGAAACATTGCTTCTCCCCGAAAACTTATTTCTCTTCGCTTCCTAAAAGCTCCTTTACGTACGTAGGAAGAGCAAAGCATCCTTTATGAATATCCGTATTGTAATACTTCGTTTTAATTCCCAGTCTATTCCACGCCTGCTCATTTAAGTCCTTTACGGGATCATATATTTTGGAGGCAAATCCAAATAGCCAATGTCCTGACGGATATGTTGGAATATGCGCTTGATAGACTCTGCAAACAGGAAAGAATTCTTTAACACGTTTATGAGCTCTCTGCATTGATTTAGCATATTCAGCATAATAGGGGCTTTCGTGCTGATTAACTAAAATACCGTTCTCCTTAAGGGCCTTAAAGCAATTACCATAAAATTCTTTGGTAAAGAGACCTTCACCCGGTCCAAAAGGATCGGTAGAATCAACGATAATTAAATCGTACGCATTTTCTTTGGAGCGTACAAATTTTAACCCATCCTCAAAATATAGTTTTACTCGGGGATCGTTTAGTTTACAGGCAGTTTGCGGCAAATATTCCCTGCACACCTCAACCACCATTTTATCAATTTCAACCATATCAATTCGTTCAATTGAATTATAGCGAGTCAGTTCTCTTACCGTTCCGCCATCACCGGCCCCAATAACCAGAACATTCTTTGTGTTTAGGTTTGTCGCCATTGGAACATGAACAATCATATCATGATAGATAAATTCATCTTTTTCAGTAACCATCATTAAGCCGTCTAAAGTAAAAAATGTCCCAAATTCTTTAGAATGAAAAACATCTATCCTTTGAAATTCACTCTGGCCTGTATACAGAGGTTTATCCACCTTAATAGAAAAACGAACATTATCCGTATGTTGTTCTGTATACCACAATTCCATGTTATTTTTCCTCCAATACTTTGATACTTTTAACCGACATATCCTCCGTCCCGGTTAGAAAACACCCCTTAGCCTTAGCATAGGAGATATAATCAATAATTTCATCGGTTATCCGTTCGCCTGGAGCTAAAATTGGAATACCCGGCGGGTAAGACATCACAAACTCTGCACATATATGTCCATCACTTTCCTTAAGTTCAACAGAACGCTGAGGCGAGTAAAAGGCTTGTTGTGGCGTCATTATGACATCGGGATTAATATATTCATGATCAAGCATTCCGGATTTGTCTTTTGTATAGAGTCGCTTAATTTCCGAAAGAGATGATACAAGTCGTTCCAAAGCTAACTCGCGGTCCCCGACAGAGATTATCGCTAATATATTGGCGATATCACCCAATTCAATCTGGATCCCGTAATCATCCCGTAAAATATCATAAACTTCTATCCCTGCCAGCCCTATCTCACGGGTGTAAACGGAAAGCTTAGTGTGATCAAAATCAAACACAGAATCTCCATTAATTAGTTCCTTCGAGAAAGCGTAGTAACCCCCAATTTTATTGATTTCATCTCTCGCATAGTTGGCCAGAGAGGATACCTTATTGAAGATATTCTTTCCATCTAAGGCAAGATTACGTCTGGAAATATCCAGAGAAGACAAGAGCAAATAAGAGCCGCTGGTAGTCTGGGTTAAGTTAATCGTTTGCCGTACATGGCCTGTACTAAGACGATCGCTTTTTAACAAGAACGAGCTTTGGGTTAGTGATCCGCCTGTTTTGTGCATACTGACCGCTGACATATCAGCGCCAACTGCCATTGCATTCACAGGCAAGTCAGAACCAAAATAAAAGTGAGTGCCATGCGCTTCATCAACTAGGACGTACATATTATGGGAATGGGCTAGTTCAGTAATAGTCTTTAAATCCGAACAAATACCATAATAGGTCGGATTATTAACAAAGATGGCCTTAGCGTCTGGATTTTCTTCAATTGCTCGCTTTACATCATCAACTGACATCCCTAAGGGTATTCCTAGTTGTTTATTTACACCAGGATTAACATATACAGGAATTGCTCCACTGATAATTAGTGCATTTATTGCACTTCTATGGACATTACGAGGCATAATTACTTTTTCGCCTTGCTTACATACGCTCATAATCATAGCCTGAACAGCAGCCGTAGTACCATTAACCATAAAGAATGCGTGATCTGCTCCAAAAGCATCTGCAGCTAATTCTTCTGCTTCTTTGATCACTGAAACAGGATGAACAAGATTATCAAGAGGCTTCATAGAGTTAACATCCACCGATAAGCACTGTTGTCCCAGAAACTTTACAAGTTCAGGATTTCCTCTGCCTTGCTTATGCCCTGGCACATCAAAGGGTACTACTCTCATTGATTGATAATTTTGCAATGCCTCATAAATGGGTGCCTTGCCTTGCCAAAGGGAATGCATGTAAAGCACCGCCTTTCCTACCTTATTCTGAAATTGTTGTCTTATGAAACGATTCCATTTTCCTGCAAAAAGAATAGAATTTCAACATCACGATTTGCTTCACGAAGTTAAAATTATAAACATTAGAATAATATTCTTCTAAAAAACAACATTAATAGTATATTAAACATTATCAAAAATATCAACGAAGAGGCTTTTGCAAATTTAGAGAATATCATGTCAAATAATTCAGAAACTACCCAATGGAGGCTTAAGTATGATAAAAATACGAAGTAAATTAATCTTAGGCATAATTTCAGGCCTTTTTGGTGAGCTGGCCATTATGTCGAGCAATTATCTGTTTGTTAAATTTGGTCTTGTAAAGCATTCCTTACACTCAATGTCACTTCAAGTCCTAAATCGCAAAAAATGTGTATTCAGAAACGCAAGAAACAATATATGGTTACCGCATGTAATTAGTACGTTCTTTTGCACAACCGGAGGCATATTGATTACCTGTCTATTGTCCTTCAGCAAACGTTCTTGTATATTAAAAGGCTTTATCATAGGAACATTAGGAGGCATAATTCCATATTTGTTTAGCCGTTTCAAGGTAGTTAAGGATATGAAAACATCGCTTAGCAAAATGATGTGTTTTCTTAGTCATGGTTTTTTTGGCTTAACAGTGGCAATGGTTATTAAATTTCTAGAAGAAACAAATTGCAGCAACAATCACCAATCACCTGAGAAATAAACAGATTCAGATTATGACCGTTCTCAGTTCACTTAAAGGTCCAAAATCGGGCATAGAAAAAGCCACAGGCGAGCTGGGGCTTACTTGTCTTACATATGTTCAGTAAACATCACGATCGTGGGAACAAAGAAACTAATAGCAAACATGTGACAAAAAACAAAAACCCGCATAAAAGCGAGTTTCTAACAATTATGGTGGGTTTGAGAGGACTCGAACCTCCGACCCCCGCGATGTCAACGCGGTACTCTAACCAGCTGAGCTACAAACCCATATTGGTGCCGATGACCGGAATCGAACCGGTACGGGCTATTAACCCGCGGGATTTTAAGTCCCGTGCGTCTGCCAGTTCCGCCACATCGGCAAAATATTTGGAGGCGGCACCCAGATTTGAACTGGGGATAAAGGTTTTGCAGACCTCTGCCTTACCACTTGGCTATGCCGCCAACTTTAACAAATGGAGCGGGTGACGAGATTCGAACTCGCGACTTTCACCTTGGCAAGGTGACACTCTACCACTGAGTTACACCCGCATAAATGGTGCCTCAGGACGGAATCGAACCGCCGACACGAGGATTTTCAGTCCTCTGCTCTACCGACTGAGCTACCGAGGCATACAATAAATGGCGACCCCGATCGGAATTGAACCGACGATCTCCTGCGTGACAGGCAGGCATGTTAACCGCTACACCACGGGGCCACTTTCAATCGCAAATTAGTTGGTGGGCGATGACAGGTTCGAACTGCCGACATCCTGCTTGTAAGGCAGGCGCTCTACCAGCTGAGCTAATCACCCGGGGCGACTGACGAATATCAGTATACACAAAAAAGTGCTCCGTGTCAAAACTTTTTTTCAAAAAATGGTCCTTTGTTTTCAAGATCCATAAAATGGTATGTTTACAACTAATCCTTTGCAACTAACTTGTGGATACCTTTTTTTGTTTAACAACATCTTCGATATTAATAGAACGTGTATGCTTAGTATGTGACCACTGTTTATCCTTCCTATTAATGAATCCCAAAAAGACAATAGGAATCCAACTATAGATAAAAATAGGATACAAAATCAGGCCTACATAGGCTTTCCAAGGTATTCGATCCAGTGCTAAAGCTGCAACAGGATACAGATATTGAATTGAGGATAATATTTGCCACCCTGTCCAAGGCATAACTAAGGTGAAGACATGAGTATAACTTGACTGCAGGGCGGAAATAAAGTTTGTCATCATAAAAAATGTTGCAATCATTACAAGAGCAGGCTGAAAGAGGTGTATTGCAGCATCAAAATACATAATTTTTCTTTCGCGTATACCTTTAAGTATCAGGGGAAAGAAGTATCTTCCCGCTACATCTACTTGCCCCTGAGCCCAACGTTTTCTTTGGTACCAAGACTGCATAAAGGTTAAAGGCTTTTCATCATAAACGACAGCATCGTGAGCCCAAGTTGTTTTAATACCGTGTGTTAAAGCCTTCATGCTGAATTCAAGATCTTCTGTCAGAGACGTAGCTCCCCATCCAAATTCTCTCAAAACATCGGTTGAAATGCACATGCCTGTCCCGCCAAGAACGTTGGAAAGCCGCCCCGTATTGTATCTTGCGAGTTGCAGCAATCTGTTTGTCACCCAAAAGGCTATAGAGAATGTATTTGTTACCCATGTATCCATCGGATTCTTCGAATCTAAGTAACATTGAACTATTTTATGTCCTTGGCAAAGTTTGCTGTTCATTTCAAAGAGAAAATTATTTTTTACTAAATTATCAGCATCGAAAATTACGATTGCATCATATTGGCGCTCCATTTTGAAAAGGCGATGGAACATCCATTCGAGGGCGTAACCTTTACCACGTTTTTCAGTATTAAAACGTCTATGAACAATGGCTCCCGCGTTCCGAGCTATTAATGCAGTCTTATCCGTGCAATTATCAGCTACCACAAAAATATCAAAGAGCTTTTTGGGATAATCCAGCATCCTTAGATTCTCTACAAGCGGTCCAATGACAGCTTCCTCATTATGAGCAGCAACAACAACGGCAAAGCTTTTCTCAGGCGTTAGAATCTTATCCTCTCGTCTCCTAAACAGTCCAAACAAAGACAAAATAAAATAATAAAAAGTCAAAAAAATAATAATAACTTGGACCGGAATCATAATAACGTTAAATAACTGTGTGACCGAAAGCCCAGAGAACAAATCCACCTATCTGACCCCCTTCTGACCAATAAATTCTAACATAGGATTTTGACCTATGCAAGAATAGTTGCCAAGAACTTTATCCACTTTATTTATTTATTACATTTATTTTCCATACTTATGTCTTAGAACTATAATTTTTTATTATCGTCATGTTTAGTTTCGGCCTATTATTTTAAAAATAATAAAGGCTATTAATGACCCACTAAATATCATGAAGGTTAAAGCAGCTTTTATACCGAAACTAATCGATTGCCAATATACATCCCCAATCCTACGCCCAGATATCCAGGGAACATAATCCCGAAAGATTTGAGCCGCCCCATTACCTAAAATAAACAACAAAATAATAGCAGATGCTACAAGTAGTATACCCGATATACCTGTCGGTGTATCCAACCTAAATCGTCGAATTATGTCTCTTTTCCACCAGTAGAATTCTATGTATAGTATACTAATCCATCTTCGCCACATATTCATCACCTCAATTCTACTTTATGAGGTGCATTATAATAAGATCAACATTTATACAAATAAGTTTAAATTCCTTTCAAGATGGTTAAAATTCTCATCAAGGAGGTGGTTAATATGCCAATTCCATCAGAGGATGGTAAATTTATTCACTGTTCTTATTGTAATCAAAGGTTTCGCTTTGGTTATGAAGCTGAAAAGCATGAAAAAGAGATTCATGCTGATCAATTATCATCTTAAGACTCTCGATGCAAATAGTTTAACTAATATTTTATATCGATAACCAGTAAAGTAATTGCAATCAATTCCTTCTTAGAAAATTGTAGGGCTGATGAACTTTCTGTTGAAGTACAAGCTGCATTTTTTAAAGATTAATTTAGTGACTAAATTTTTTCGCTCAAAAGACTATCTTCGATGAGGTAGTCTTTTAATTATTATGCCACTCTGGTTTCTGCTTTCAGAAATCTCATAAATTCTTTGCTGAAAGTCACTTTTACATAATGCAATGCAAAGAGACAACTTCATGGGTGCAAACCAGGTTTTTGCCGTCGTTCTAGTGATAAGAACTTTCCTGACACGACTCTCAAAAAGAACGTCAGTAAATAATTAGTTCCCGAATTCAAAAATAATTAGGTTAATTTCACAAATAGCTTTTAACAAATCATCTACCATATATTGTAACGTTCTTAAATTAAATTCAGTAGCGTAAATTCGGTATTTAGGCATTATTAAATTAATTCAATTATTAAAGAATATGCCCTTTGATTATGCTTTGAGGCTATATCTATTACGAACCCCCCTACTGCACTTTGCTAAGAGCGAAAACACTGTTCTCGCTGAAGGGATGTTAATTAATGTTTATCATTAATTAATTATTGACTATCGAATACAATGCCCTTATAATCTCATCTAGGAGGGCGGTACAATGATTCGAAATGACATTGAAAAAATAAAATCGAGAGCAACTATACTCCACAAAATAATTATATTAATTTTCTTTCTTGGAATAATAAGTGTCTTTGCTGTATTGTCAGCTTCTGTTTATTTCTCGTTTGCTTCACCTGACAAGTTTAACGCAGTTAAAGGAAATTTGGATTGGTCTATAAGCTATACACTAGAAAATGGCTCAACATTCTTTATTATTATACCCTTTAAAATTATGCAACCTCTGGGCCCCCGTATGTTTAGTGCAAAAGATGCTCTTATAACCTACTTACTTTCATCTCTTCTTGGCTTCACCCTAATTTTGTATGGAATTAAACAAATAGCAAATATCCTTAAATCTACAGCTAACGATATAACTCCATTTACTTTAGGCAATGCTAAAAACTTAAGAAAACTTACTTATTCAATAATTACCTATTCGTTATTATCTGATACTCTATCGAACGTTTTATGCTCACTATTTGTTACAAAAATATTTTGGGTAGAATTGTCTAATATTCATTTCAGTGCTTTATTACTTGGAGGACTTATTTTTATCATAGCTGAAATATTCCAATATGGCGTATACTTGCAAAATGAATATGACACAACTCTGTAAGGATGTGCTTAGTTAGTGGCTATAGTAATAAGATTAGATCGAATTTTAGTCGAAAGAAAAATAAAGCTAAGTGAATTAGCCCAAAAAATTGGTATTTCTAATGTAAATCTCTCTAATTTAAAAACAGGTAAGGTAAGGGCAATTCGGTTTTCGACACTTGACGCAATTTGTAAGACTCTTCAATGTCAACCAGGCGATATACTTGAATACGTATATTCAAATAATGACGAAAATATTTAACATAAAAGTGCACATCTCTAATCAAATCATATAAATCTCACACTACCGCCGCGCAATATTCTATAACACCTTCTCCTGCAATGTGAATCCGAACACGATAAGCGGACCGAGCTTATCGCCACACTGCGTCTAGTAACACCTTCTCCTACAGTGTGGGACCCGAGTAATGCTACACTTTCATTTCGCTCATGGAACATAGAAAGACTGCCATAAGGCAGTCTTTCGCTTGTTACCTGGCGATGACCTACTTTCCCAGGGGCCTGCGCCCCAAGTATTATTGGCCCTGGAACGAAAGGCGGATGAGCCTTTCGCCACACTGCGTCCCCATACGCAGACTCCTGCAGTGTGGATCCTTAACTTC
>NZ_NAHZ01000007.1:0-43135 GCF_002196785.1 Desulfosporosinus sp. FKA
TTCCCACGAGTGAAAGCTCGGTAAGACCCCTGAAGGAAGATCAGGTTGATAGGCCGGATGTGGAAGCACCGTGAGGTGTGGAGCTGACCGGTACTAATCGGTCGAGGGCTTGACCTAATACGATACGATACGTTAGCAAAGGGAATGTGGCTCAAATGTTTCTGAGAAGACGAAGCTAGAAAAAGACTCTATGTAGTTTTGAGAGAACAGAGTTCGAAAAGGACAACTGAATCTCAGAGATCTGGTGATCATGCCGGAGGGGTTCCACCCGTTCCCATCTCGAACACGGAAGTTAAGACCTCCAGGGCCAAGGATACTTGGGGCGCAGGCCCCTGGGAAAGTAGGTCATCGCCAGGTAAAACAAGCAACAGACTGCCATAAAGGTAGTCTGTTTGTGTTTTAATGAAAGAAATGAAAGTATAAACGACCGGGGCTCCACCCGTTCGATCCACGCTGCAGGAGAATGCGTATCGAGACGCAGCGTGGCGAAAAGCTCGTCCGCTTTTCGTATACACGAACACGGAAGTTAAGACCTCCAGGGCCAAGGATACTTGGGGCGCAGGCCCCTGGGAAAGTAGGTCATCGCCAGGTGAACAAGCGATAGACTGCCAATTTGGCAGTCTATCTGTGTTTTATGAAAGAAATGAAAGTATAAATTACCGGTGCTCCACCCGTTCGATCCACGCTGCAGGAGTCTGCGTTGCGGGACGCAGCGTGGCGAAAAGCTCGTCCGCTTTTCGTATCTCGAACACGGAAGTTAAGACCTCCAGGGCCAAGGATACTTGGGGCGCAGGCCCTTGGGAAAGTAGGTCATCGCCAGGTAAAACAAGCAACAGACTGCCATATGGCAGTCTGTTGCTTGTTTCATGAAAGAAGCTAAAAATATTGGGTCCCACACTGCAGGAGAATGAGTCACAAGTCGGAATGTGAGAGCTTTTTGATACAGCACAAATTCTGAATATTTTGACAAGGAATTTAGAGATTTGTGGCGAATTCTTATTTATTAAGGATCGTTGAGGAGTTTGATGGATGAAAAAGAAGTTATTTTTATATAAGACAGCAGTTGTAACAACAATCGGTACCGTTCTTCTCGTATCTTCAGTTATTCCAGCTCAAGCAGATGATTTGCACCAACAGTTAATTCAATCACAGAAGCAAGTTGAGTCATTAAATGGGACCTTGAGTGCACAAAAGGACAAAGTTTCCAAAGCAACGGTACAAGTCTTAGGCTTAAAACAATCTGTTCAAGTTTTAAATGACAACATTGCTCAACAACAAAAATTATTGAAGCAGGAGCAGAGTCATCTTCAGGATTTAGAAAAACAACAACAGAAACTTGAAGATCAACGTCAGGAACATGTAAAAGCTTTGGGGCAGTACGTAAAAAGTAATTATGAAGACGGCGTAACGTCTTACGTTGCCGTTTTGCTTAATGCTACCAGTCTATCGGATTTCATCGACAGGGCAGAGCAGGTTAAAATGATCGTAGGATCTTATAGTAAAATTCAAAGTGAAATAGCCACTCTGAATAAGTCCTTAGATGGCCAAAAGCAATTAATAAATCAAAAGAAAATGTCTATTCAATCAACAATCCAAGAAAAAACACAGTCGCAGCAGACTGTTCAAGTGGCTTTAGCCAAGCAGCAGCAAATTCTTTCACAGTTAAGTTCAGAGGAAAAAGCAACGCTTACCCAATCCGTAAATGCAAAAGCAAAAGTTAACAGGATTCAACAATTAATACAACAACAAGAGATCGAAGCTGCCAATGCTGCGAGAGACCAAGGAGCTATTGGACGGGGTGATACCGGTGGGGTATCAGGGACAGTTGCTGTTTCAGGCGGCGCAGGGCAAATCATAAGCTACGCTTCTCAATTCATGGGCATTCCTTACGTCTGGGGAGGGACATCTCCGTCTCCGGGATTTGATTGTTCGGGATATGTTCAATATGTATATCGCCATTTTGGCATTTCCTTAAGTCGTACTTCTGAAGGACAGTTTACAAATGGAGAAGCTGTTTCCAGATCCGATTTGCGTCCAGGGGATTTAGTGTTTTTCCATACTTATGCCTCTGATGCATCACACGTTGGGATCTATGTTGGAAATAATACAATGCTTAATTCTTCTAACGGCGGTGTTTCTTACGATGATATGACAAATTCATATTGGTCTGTACGTTACTTAGGAGCTCGACGAGTTATCGCTCAATAAATAATGTAACACGCCTTAAAATTCAATGAGATCGTTTTTATACTAATTTGAATTTTGATGGCGTGTTGTTTTATCTAATCATAAGACTTCCATTTTTTAGTGGGAGCGGGAGTTGAACAAATTTGAAATAATATTTGTTGCAGCTCCTTTCCTATAATTGTGACAACAATAGGAAGCATGTCTTTTCTGCGATTTATGTTATAATTAAGCTTATATTTAATATTTAGTTAATAGTTGAGTTGGTCATTACTAGTTGTCAATCAATAGGGTGATAGGATTAATTATCGAAGGAGGATGCGTTTGAGAGTACTCGTTATAAATCCAGGGTCGACATCAACGAAAATTGCGGCTTTTGAAAACGAAACATGTCTCTGGAAAACGGGAATTGATCATCCGGCTCAAGAAATTGAAGGTTTTGCTCGGGTTGGAGACCAATATGAATATCGAATTACAGCTGTTTTGAAAACTCTGGCCTCAAAAGGTGATGCCCTGGAAACGTTTAACGCTATAGCGGGACGAGGGGGCTTGCTTGCACCCCTAATAGGCGGCACTTATTTTGCAGATGATAACCTTGTTCGCGTCTTACAGGATGCACCGGGCGGAGAACACGCATCGAATCTCGGAGGAATTATTGCTTACCATCTTGGTCGGCGGATTAATGTACCAGCTTTTATTGTTGATCCAGTTGCTGTTGATGAAATGGAGCCTCTTGCACGTTTTTCCGGGCTGCCGGAATTACCTCGTATAAGTCTGTCACATGCCTTGAACATGAAAGCTGTTGCCCGTAAGGTTGCTCGTCGGATAGGAAAAACTTATCAGGACGTTAATTTTATTGTCGTCCATTTAGGTGGAGGAATTTCTGTAGCCGCTCATTATAAAGGCAGGATGATTGATGTTAATAACGCCAATAGTGAAGGCCCCTTTTCTGTGGATAGATGCGGTACTTTACCAGCTTATCAACTTGTAAAACTTTGTTATTCAGGTAACTATAGTGAACAAGAAATGTTGAACAAAATCACCAAAGAAGGCGGCATGTTTGCATATCTTAAGACTAAAGATGCCCGTGCAGCGGAGAAGCGGATGAGCGAAGGTGACTCTCAGGCAAAATTGGTATTAGAAGCACTCTGTTATCAAGTTTCTAAGGAAATCGGAGCTATGGCTGCTGTAATGGCCGGTGACGTGGATCGAATCGTATTAACCGGCGGACTTGCTCATTCACAATTCATCACTTGTGAAATCAGTCGACGAATAGCTTTTATCGCCAAGGTAGAAGTGGTTCCTGGCGAAGAAGAAATGGAGGCCCTGGCTTCAGGAGCTTTGAGAGTTTTAAGAGGTGAAGAACAGGCGTTAGTTTATCAGGCATAAATTTATGGCATGAACCTTTGGACTGAAAATGGAGTGATAACATTGCGGTATTCCGGGTTTGAGTCCCTGCTTGAAAAAGCAAAAAGTATGGGGCGGACGAAAGTTGCTGTTGCTGCCGCTGCTGATAAAGACGTTTTAGAAGCAATTAAACTTGCCGAAATAGAAGGCCTTATTTCTCCTCTTCTGATCGGGGACGAAGAAGTCATTAAACAATATGCCGCAGAAATAGAATTCAGGTTGGACCAGATAGAGCTAATCCATGAACCAAATCCTATTAATGCGGCCCATAGGGCAGTAGATGCTGTCATTGACGGACAAGCTAGTTTTTTAATGAAAGGCTTAATTAATAGTTCTGATTTTCTTCGGGCAGTTTTAAGACCGGAAAGGGGGCTGAGAACAGGCCGTCTGCTCAGTCATATGGCTGCCTTTCAAATACCTGGTTATACCCGCTTGCTTTTTGTAACGGATGGCGGAATGAATATTGCTCCGGATTTAAAACAAAAGAAAGAAATTTTGGAAAATAGCCTATTGTATTTACATGGGATTGGAATGGAATTGGTCAATGTTATTGCTTTAACAGCCAATGAAGTTGTAAATCCTAAAATGCCGGCAACCGTTGATGCTAAGACATTAGAAGAAATGAACCTAAACGGAGAGTTTCCTAATGCTGTGGTGGAAGGTCCTCTTGCCCTCGATGGTGCAGTCAGCGCAGCTGCCTTAAAGCATAAAGGAATTTCTAGTAGGATTAATGGTAATGTTGACTTGTTTTTAGTACCATCGATTGAAGTTGGAAATGTCTTGGGAAAGTCTCTGGTCTATTTCGCAGGCGCAACGATGGCCGGAATTATCCTGGGCGCTCAAGTTCCCATAGTTTTAACGTCACGAAATGATACTCCAAGAAGTAAACTAATGGCCTTAACGATGGCTGCCTTAAGTCAAAAAGGACAGAGGTTGTCCTGACTAAGATCAGTCGACTAACTTTAACTGGGAGGGTAAGAGTACGTCAGAAATAAACCTACTTGATCGCAGGATTGTAGTTTTAATGGGAGGATATGGTGCCGGCAAAACTCAGTTGGCCATAAATTTGGCGTCCCAATGGGCGAAAAAGAATCAACGAGTATCTTTGGTAGATCTTGATTTGATTAATCCTTATTTTCGTTCGCGGGAAGCTGCAATTCCCTTGGAAAAAGATGGGGTTGAAGTGATCCGTCCACAAGGTGATTTAGCTTTGGCTGAAAATCCCTCTCTAACTCCCCAAATTGAAGGCGCCTTAAGAGATACAAAAAAAAGGGTTCTCCTTGACGTTGGGGGGAATGAAACCGGTGCAACAGTAGTTGGACGATATCATACCTTTCTGGAGAAAAAGGATGTCACTGTTCTTCAGGTCGTAAACGTGTTTCGCCCCTTTAGCAGTACACTGGAGGAAATTGAGAACTTGAGACGAGACATGGAATTAAAATCGCACCTGAAGGTTCAAGGTTGGATCAATAATTCTAACCTGCAAGAATGGACGACAGTAGAAGATTGGCGTCAATCTGAAGAACTTTTTCACGAACTGGAGGCTCAAACTAAGATTCCAAAGGTTGCCTGCGGTATGAATCCGCAATGGGCTGAGAAAGTGGGCCTTCCATGGGAATCTGATTGGATTCCCGTTCAGCGGTTCTTAAACCTTGGTTGGAAAACTTCAGGGAAACGTTCATCTACCGAGTAAAGGAGGAGAGTTTATGAAGAATGTCGTTAAAATTAACGTGGAACGCTGCAAGAGTTGTGGCCTTTGTGTCCATACTTGTCCTAAGAAAATTTTAAAGATCGGTGACAAGGCAAACAGTAAGGGCTTTTATGCTGTAGAAATGATCGATCAAAGCCTATGTATAGGTTGTGCTTTTTGTGGTTTAATCTGTCCTGACTTGGCTTTGGAAATTTATCGTGAGGAGAAAGGAGAGTGAGTCTGGTATGGCAATGTTAATGAAGGGAAATGAAGCAATCGCCGAAGCGGCGATTCAAGCGGGCTGCCGTTTGTTTTATGGGTACCCGATCACTCCTTCAACAGAAATTCCGGAATACATGTCCAAAAAAATGAAAAGCTCAGGAGGAACCTATTTACAGGCTGAGAGTGAAGTGGCAGCCATAAATATGGTCTATGGGGCAGGAGCGGTCGGTGAACGAGTCATGACAGGAACCTCAAGCCCTGGCTTTAGTTTAATGCAAGAAGGGCTTTCCTATTTGTTTGCAGCAGAAATTCCTTGTGTCATAGTTGATGTTATGAGAAGCGGACCGGGCTTGGGCGGCCTAGGCCCTACACAAGCAGACTATTTTCAACTAACAAAAGGCGGCGGACATGGAGATTACCACGGTATCGTTTTAGCCCCCTCATCAGTTCAGGAGATGGTGGATTTAACGAAAGAAGCCTTTGATATCGCTGATTATTATCGGAATTTAGTGATTGTCGCTGTCGATGGGATTTTGGGACAAATGATGGAACCGGTGGAGTTTCCCCCCTATCAAGGCAGAACACTAAGTCCGAAAACCTGGGCAGCCAGCGGGGCTGAAGGGCGGCCCAAAAATAATGTAATCAGTTATTATCTTACTCCGGATCTGGGCGAATCGGAAAATCTCCGCTGGGGCCAAAAAATATCTCTGATGAAAGAATCTGAACAACGATTTTCTGAGTATCTCATGGATGATGCCGAATTTGCATTTGTGGCCTTTGGGACAAGTGCCCGCATCACGGAAACAGCTGTGGACATGTTGCGCGAAGAGGGCTTAAAAGTTGGTCTCTTTCGGCCCGTTTCTTTGTGGCCTTTCCCGGAAAAAGGTCTTTCAACACGATTACCTCAAATTAAAGGCTGGATGAGTGTAGAACTCAGTTCTGGTCAAATGGTGGAAGACGTAAAGCTGATCGTAAGCGGTCAAGCTCCAGTTGGCTTATGCAAACGTCAAGGGGGTATGACTCCCGAGCCGGAAGAGGTTGTTGATGCCTTTAAGAAACAAATGTTAGGGAGGGGACAGGGATGAAAACGATTTTTGCTAAGACCTCAGGTCTAACCGAACGACCCTTTCATTATTGTCCAGGATGTACTCATGGGATTATTCATCGCCTGATCGGTGAATTATTGGAAGAAATGAATCTAATTGAAAAGGCGATAGGCGTAGCTCCTGTGGGCTGTGCCGGTTTTTGTGAAAACTACTTTTCTTGTGATATGATCGGTGCTGCGCACGGGCGTGCAGTTGCGGTAGCGACAGGAGCCAAAAGAGCCCGCCCTGATCGTTTTGTCTTTACCTATCAGGGAGATGGTGACGGTGCCTCCATTGGACTTGCTGAAACGGTATCTGCAGCCGCCCGCGGCGAAAAGATAAGTTCCATTTTTGTCAATAATGCCATCTATGGAATGACAGGAGGGCAAATGGCCCCAACTTCTCTGGTGGGACAGAGAACGTCAACTTCTCCGTACGGTCGAGATTCAGTAACGATGGGTTTCCCTTTGGATCTTCCCAAGATTTTGACCCAAGTTGAAGGAGCGGTTTATGTAGCCTCGGTCTCTGTGGAAAGTCCGCAAGCCATTAAAGAAGCCAAAAAAGCTCTTCGAAAAGCCTTTCAAATTCAGCTGGATGGTTTGGGGTACTCTTTTGTCAGTATACTTTCCACCTGTCCTACAAACTGGGGTGTTGATCCGGTCGAAGCCTTAGATTGGTTAACGACAAAAATGAAACCCCATTTTGCCTTGGGTGAGCTGAAAACTCCAGCACTGGAAGGGGGGAGAAATCCATGACTTCTGGAATAACAAAATATTTATTCGCGGGATTTGGAGGTCAAGGGGTTTTATTTATCGGTAAAGTTATGGCTCAGGCCGCTATGCTCGCTAAGCGTCAAGTTACCTGGATTCCTGCTTATGGCCCAGAAATGCGCGGCGGAACGGCTAACTGTTCGGTAATTATCTCCAATAAGCGGATTGGTTCTCCGACTGTGGGTAAACCTGATATAGCTCTAGTTATGAATGAAGCGTCCTATCAAAAATTTATTGCCAGCGTGGTTCCTGGCGGAACCTTATATGTAAATTCCTCAATCGTGCCGGATTTACCGGGCAGAGACGATATTCAAATTTTTCGCGTTCCGGTTAATGATATTGCCCATGATATAGGAGAGGCGAAGGTAGCCAACATAGTGATGCTGGGAGTTATACAAGCCTTGACTCCAACTCTTGAGGATGAGATTCTAATTAAGGCACTGGTTGAATTGGCGGGTAAAAAACCCGAGCTAGCCGACTTGAATTCCAGAGCTTTTAAAGCTGGGATTGAGTACGCTCAAAAACATTTTTAAATGATGACTTTTTAAAATTAAACAAATTACAAGTAAAACAAAAAATTCAGCAAGTCCTCCAATTGTATCAGTAGTTAAATTGGAAGGCTTGCTTTTTAAATTTGCTTTGTATTTTCTTTATACAATAATCCAGATCAAATATTTTAAATTCGGTCCCGCTTTTATTATGATTCTTGTTCCTGGGGATTGGCAGTAATCTCTTTTAGACGACCCGTTTTGCGGGCTGCGTCACGGAGCAAATATTCCATATGGGCATTGACACTTCGAAATTCGTCAGCAGCCCATCGCTCTAGGACGGCATAGAGTTTAGGATCTATGCGAAGCAGAAATTGTTTCTTACTCATGGTTATCCACATCCGATGCTCCTAAATTAATGCGCAAGGATTAAGAATACACTGTTCCGGTATTTACGACGGGTTGAATAGAACGTTCAGAAACTATGGATACTAGGAGATTGTTAACCATTGATGCTTTGCGCTCATCATCAAGATTTATGACGCCTTCTTTTTCAATTCGTTCGATAGCCAACTGCACTAAGCCAACAGCCCCTTCAACAATGATTTGGCGAGCTGAAAGAATCGCAGAAGCTTGTTGACGCTGTAACATTGCCCCAGCTATTTCTGTGGCATAAGCAAGATGGGTTAGACGAGTTTCGCTGACTTCAACTCCAGCGAGGATGAGCCGCTGTTGAAGTTCTTTCATTAATTCATCGGATACCTCCTCCGGATTCCCGCGTAAGGAGATATCATCACTTTCGAAATTATCATAAGCATAGCGAGTTGCGATATGGCGTAAGGCGGTTTCACTTTGGATTTCCACAAATTGTTCATATTTTTCCACGTCGAAAATGGCCTTTGCAGTATCAACTACTCGAAAAACAACAACAGCTGCGATTTCAATCGGGTTCCCTTGGATATCATTTACTTTTAAAGTTTTACTGTTAAAGTTGCGAACCTTTAAGGAAATGCCTTTGCGTGAGGCCAAGGGAATACTCAGCCAAAGCCCCGGTTTACGAATAGTGCCAAGGTAATTCCCGAAAAATACGAGGGCATAGGCTTTATTTGGTTGGACGACAATAATCCCTGTTCCCAATATAAGAGCTGCGATAAGGAGCACAGTCCCAATAAAGTTTTTTTGGATTATTAGGGCGATTCCTCCAATTAAAAGGGCAAGCATACAAATTAGCGCCAGATACCCGTTGACAGCCCAAGCCTTTTTCTCAAACATAGTGATAAACCTCCTTAAACTAGGTATGGATACCTTAGAATTTTTTTGCATCGAATGTCTTTCGATACCAATATGATATCACTTTTATATAACAAGGTAAAGCCATAATTTTATTCACTCTGATAAATGGAAGAATTTAAGCGAGAGATAGTCCAGAGAAAGAGGATTAATAATGACCATAATTGGTCATTTTATTATCGTTCAATGAATGGGAAAACGAACAAGAAGAAAGGAGTCATTTGAATGACCCAGGCTAAATCGCCAAAACCGACCTTTCCGGCTCAGCAACAAGAACAGCAACCTGGCCTCGAAACGTTAATGAATCCATTACCTTTGGCAGAAGACCCGGCTTATAAAGGCAATGGCAAATTAAAAGGAAAGGTAGCTATTATAACAGGCGGAGACAGTGGCATTGGAAGGGCAGTCTCTATAGCCTTTGCCAAGGAAGGCGCTGATATTGTCATTGTTTATTACAATGAACATCTGGACGCGAATATTACGAAAGCCCGAATCGAGGAATTAGGAAAACGCTGCTTGCTTATAGCCGGCGACGTTGGCGATGAATCGTTCTGTCAAGGGGTTGTAAATACTACACTTCAGACCTTTTCCCAAATAGACATTTTGATAAATAATGCCGGAGAACAACATCCTCAAAACAGCTTGCTTGATATAACAAGCAGTCAGCTGGAGCGTACATTTCGCACAAATATATTTGGCTGCTTTTATTTAACTAAGTCAGTATTGCCTCATCTTAAGCCTGGAAGCAGTATTATCAATACGACTTCGATTACGGCTTATGAAGGGCATGATCAACTCATTGATTACTCCGCTAGTAAAGGAGCCGTGATTTCTTTTACTCGTTCGCTTTCGGAGTCTCTTTGCAAATTGGGAATCCGAGTTAATGGCATCGCCCCGGGTCCAATCTGGACTCCCTTAATTCCTTCTACGTTTCAAGAGGAACAAGTAGCCGTCTTCGGCAGTACGGTGCCGATGCAGCGAGCAGGTCAGCCGAAAGAATTAGCTCCAGCCTATGTGTTTTTAGCATCTGAAGACTCTTCATACATTTCTGGGCAAATCATACATATTAATGGCGGTACTATAATAAATTCTTAATTTTAGTTTAATAATCATCCGGATAAGGCTAACCAGTGATGATCTGGCGATACAGCTTATCATCGGATGATTTTTTCCGTGACAAAATGAGCTTAAAATTGTGACTTAAATCACATAACGTTTAAACTTTTATTTGCTATAATAGTCTAAGATGTCCACAGGACACTGATCACCGAAGCTCC
The DNA here is from genome assembly GCF_002196785.1 of Desulfosporosinus sp. FKA. Taxonomy (NCBI): domain Bacteria; kingdom Bacillati; phylum Bacillota; class Clostridia; order Eubacteriales; family Desulfitobacteriaceae; genus Desulfosporosinus; species Desulfosporosinus sp. FKA. The sequence continues at coordinate 10,414 of NZ_NAHZ01000007.1, forward strand.
GTTCAGCTTGAGCTGAACGAGTTTAGTTTAGAAATGAGGGGTTCCATGTTTTCAAAACTTAAAAAACTAATATCATGGAGACATGGTGTTCAATTGTTCTTTGCGCTTGTAGTTGCTTATATTGGTATTGACTTTATCCTGTTTGTAAATCAGTTAACAAAGCAGTCATCGGCAGTTATAAATAAACCGCCGGGAGTAGAGGCCTTTTTGCCTTTAAGTGCTTTGGTTGGACTGAGGGCATGGTTGGCAACCGGAAGATTTGATCCTGTCCATCCGGCAGGGTTAGTAATTTTTCTGATAATCCTAGTAACTTCTCTTTTGTTTAAAAGAACCTTTTGTTCCTGGATCTGTCCAATAGGAACCCTTTCTGAGGGACTGGGAAAGATAGGACGAGCTCTATTCGGTCGAAATTTTAAAACACCAATTTGGCTTGATTTTATCTTACGTTCTTTGAAATATATTCTCCTTCTCTTTTTTCTGCTGGCCATTTTTTGGGGAATGAGTGGGACAGATGCCGCTTCCTTTGTTCAATCACCGTACAATAGAATATCAGATATCATGATGCTCGAATTTATGGAACATTTATCTATTGTTGGCTTGTCAGTTTTTGGAGTTTTGGCATTGCTTTCGGTTTTGATTGAAAATTTTTGGTGTCGGTATCTTTGTCCTTATGGCGCTCTTCTGGGGTTGATTAGTTTTCTAAGTCCAGTTAAAATTACTCGAAATCAAAATACTTGTATCGAATGTGGAAAATGTTCGAAAAGTTGTCCGAGCCGGATAGATGTTGCCCATGAAAGTCGTGTCTTTTCTCCTGAATGCACGGGCTGCCTTAATTGTGTTCAACAATGTCCCGTTAAAGATACATTAACCTTGAAGACATCTTGGGGAAAGAAAACCCTTGCCATTCCTTTGCTCACAATAGCTATCCTTTGCCTTTGGTTTTTAGGCATCGTTGTTGCTAAGCTGACAGGTCATTGGGGATCTGATATGACTGTAGAAACCTATCGGCAATTGTTGTTTATGCTTTAAACAATCCATTGTATTATCTAGGCAGATTATAATATAATCATAATAAAGGATTAGGCAATGCTCGACAGTACCGCACCTTGACTGTTGAGCATTATTTTTTAGTATTCATCCTATTCATATTTTGAGGAATTCCTGAATAGTATTTTTGTTATAAGACTAGCTGATAACGACGGCTTCGACAGAATAAATAGAATGTTATCTAAAGACTGAAAATTGAGGCTTAATTTCTTGTCCAAAAAGAGGTATAATATGATTTAAGTGGCAAAGTATGTACATGAATATCGAGGAAAGGGAGAGGAACTAGGAGATGGAAAATAAGTTCAAAGAATCACTACTCGACAAAAATACATTGTCAGTAACTTGGGAGCTTGTCCCGGGAAGAGGTGCCAATGAAAAGCCCCAGGAAGTTGCTATTGCCTCAGCTGAACAAGCTGCTAAGGGAGGGAGGGTACATGCTCTAACTATCACAGATAATCCAGGGGGTAATCCGGCAATCCTAGCTGATTATTTGGGAATGGATATTCTGAAACTTGGGATAGAGCCTCTTGTACACTTTACTTGCAAGGATAAGAATCGAAATCAAATGGAAAGCCAACTTTATGCTTTAGATAGAGCTAATATCCGTAATCTCTTAGTTATGACCGGTGATTATCCGGTATCTGGATTTAAAGGACGCCCGAAACCTGTCTTTGACCTTGATCCTATAAATGCACTTCAACTTATTACGGATATGAATAAGGGCTTAGAAATTCAAGGCATGAAAGGACCAATTTATCACAAAGCAAGTGATTTTTTTGCCGGAGCGGCAGTTTCTCCTTTTAAAGCTACCGAGGCTGAACAAATGGTTCAATATTATAAAATGAAAAAGAAAATTGCCGGTGGAGCGCAGTTTATTGTCTGTCAGCTTGGTTATGATGCCCGAAAGTTCCATGAAGTTTTGCAGTTTTTAAAGGTTAACAACTATGATATTCCTGTAGTCGGTAATATCTATATCTTACCCTATGGTGCTGCGCGAATTATGAATCAAAACCAATTACCGGGATGTGTTGTAACCGATAAATTGTTAGCTGAGCTTGAGGCCGAAAAAGGTGCCCCGGATAAAGGGGTTGGAGCACGTATGCTGAGAGCGGCCAAAATGTATGCTGTTATGAAGGGAATGGGCTTTGGCGGTGTGCATATTGGAGGACATAATATCAAATATGAACAGGTGGAGTATATCATTGATCAAGGGGAAGAACTAAGCAAAAATTGGCAGGATTATATTCGTGAATTCGACTATCCACAAAAGAATGGTTTCTATTGTTTCGAAAAAGACGAGAAGACAGGTTTAAATAGCGATCGTCCAACGAATCGTGCTAACCTGCCCCTGGATGCGCCTGTGAATTTTGGTTATACCATGATGCGTGGTATGCATGCCTTGATGTTTACTCCCAACAAAAAGTTATTCCCTGTCATGCGAAGTTTTTACCGTGCAGCAGAAGGAAAGAAAAAGAGAGAGAAACGTCTGCATGCTCTTGAGCATATTGCCAAAGTTGTTATGCTTGATTGCAAGGACTGCGGAGATTGTGCAATGTTTGATATAGCCTATTTGTGCCCGATGTCACAGTGCCCTAAAAATCAGCGTAATGGTGCATGTGGAGGAAGTTTAAATGGTTGGTGCGAAGTATTCCCAAATGAGAAAAAATGTATTTGGGTAAGAGCTTATGCCAGACTTAAAAAGTATGGGGAAGAAGCCAATATTGATGTTCCTCCGGTTCCCCCAGCCAATTGGGATCTGTATCAGACTTCTTCTTGGTCTAATTTCTATTTAGGGAAAGATCACTCTGCACCTATTTTAGGAATAAAGCGCCCGGAAAGTAAGGTTCCACAGACAAAGAAATAATTCTGGCAACGTATGGAGGGTGTTTATGGCAACGGGAGTCATAAAAAGCGGCATTTGCGGCTTTACAATAACCGTTAAAGCAGTGAGCGGGGGCGATGAGCATGTAAAATTGGAAATAACGAGTGATTGCCCAAATTTCCAAAAAATAGCCCCTGAATTAACAGAAGTCGATGCTTATCAAGAAATGTTTCATAAACTTCACACTGGGAAAGTTTATGAAGTGTTTGCCAAATACAGCCCACACCCCAGCTGTCCTGGGCTTTCGGGGATTCTTAAGACAATTGAGGTTGCTTCCGGTTTAGCTCTTCAACAAACTGTAAGCATAACTATTTCCAAAGAAGAATAAAAAGCGCGCTCCTTACTTGTAGTTTGATAATCATAGTAGGGAGCGCTTTTATTTTAAAGAGTCTTTAACGAACTGAATCTAAAAAAATGAATCGTAAACTTGTCCAGTTAAAGCTGAACATCGGTGCTCCGGTGACGAAAGTGTCCTGTGGATAGTTTCGCCGAAAGCGCCTAGCCAATAACAAATGCCATCGCGCTGAAGGATGGATTCTACCTTCACCGAAAAATACGAAGGAATAGTAACTGTCATTATAGAGGTGAGGGTCTTAGAAGAGAAAAAACCGAACTATAACTTTTAGAAATAAAAAAGAGGGATTATGATGCATCTAAGCAGATAATCCCTCTCTAGAATTTATAGTGTTGTTATAATTAGAGCATGAACAACATTTGAGAGTAGGTAGGCATTGGCCAGAGATCTCCATCAATCATGGTTTCAAGCAGGTCTCCGTCTTGACGCAGGTCATTCATAGCTTTGAAAACAACATCGCGATAGAAAGCGGCTTGTTCATAAGCATCTTCAGTCTTGTCTGCAGCTTCTTGGGTACTTTTTTCCAGAACGTTCAATTTTGCTTGGAAGGATGCGAGCGTAGTGGAGACATTATTAAGCAGAGACTCTTGGACTGAAACATCCGCGGTACTGGAGGCAGATTTAATCGCATTAATTGAGTTAGCCAATTGAGTGGAGTATTTTACTCCTGCGGGAATAATTTGATGTTTAGCCATATCAATCATGGTTAGTGCTTCAATATTGATTTGTTTGATATATTGTTCCATATTAATTTCGAAGCGAGATTCGATCTCGGTTTTATTCAGAACCTTGTGTTTTTCGTACAAGTCAATCGTTGATTGACGCTTGAGAATGAGTGAGGCATCAACGGTAGACGTAATATTGGGCAATCCGCGGCGTTTTGCTTCTTCAACCCACTCATCGGAATAACCATTGCCGTCGAAGAGAATCCGTTTGTGGTTTGTTGCTGTCTCGCGGAGAATTTGTTTAAGTTCTGCGTTAAAGTCAGAAGCCTTTTCGAGACGATCTGCAAATTGGGAGAGAACTTCAGCCACAATCAAATTAAGAACAACGTTTGGCCCAGAAATTGATTGAGAAGAGGCCACCATACGGAACTCGAATTTGTTTCCGGTGAAGGCGAAAGGCGAAGTGCGGTTGCGGTCGGTTGAATCTTTACGGAAAGAAGGAAGAGTCTCAACACCACTTAATAGTTTATCACCCTGAAGAGATCTCTTGAGACCGCCGTTTTGCAGCTGATTAAAGATATCGGTAAGTTGATCCCCTAAGAAAATTGAGATAATGGCAGGAGGAGCTTCATTCGCACCTAGACGATGGTCATTTCCAGGAATTGCAGCAGATAATCTTAAGAGTTCAGCATAATCGTCTACGGCTTTAATGACTGCAGAAACAAAGGTGAGGAATTGGTAATTTTCATGTGGGTTTTTACCTGGGTCAAGAAGGTTGCTTCCATCATTGGTAGACATTGACCAGTTGTTATGTTTGCCTGAGCCATTGACGCCGGCAAAGGGTTTTTCATGGAGCAAGCAGACCAAGTCATGCTTAAGAGCAATTTTTTTCATGGTATCCATGATAATTTGATTATGGTCGGTGGCAATGTTTGTGGTTGTAAAAAGCGGGGCAATTTCAAACTGTCCGGGGGCAACTTCATTATGTTGTGTTTTAGCAAGAACACCCAACTTCCAAAGTTCTACATTGACTTCACGCATGAAAGCGGCGACTCGTGTTTTAAGGCTGCCAAAGTAGTGATCTTCAAGTTCTTGTCCCTTTGGAGCCATGGCGCCGAATAAAGTACGACCTGTTAAAACTAGATCAAGTCGTTTATCAAAAAAATTTTTATCGACAAGGAAATACTCTTGTTCAGCACCAACTGTACTGGTGACTTGGGTAGAAGTAGTATTGCCGAAAAGCTTTAATATACGAAGGGCTTGTTTGGAAAGTGCTTGCATGGAGCGCAAAAGAGGTGTTTTTTTGTCAAGTGCTTCTCCGGTGTAAGAGCAAAAGGCAGTAGGAATACATAGTGTTAATCCCCCGCCGTCCTCTTTAAGAAAGGCCGGTGAGGTGCAATCCCAAGCCGTGTACCCTCTAGCTTCAAAGGTAGCCCGAATTCCGCCGCTGGGAAAGGAGGAAGCATCAGGTTCACCTTGGATGAGTTCTTTACCGGAAAACTCCATTACAACTCGTCCGTCACTCGTCGGAGAAATAAATGAATCATGCTTTTCAGCGGTTATGCCAGTCAGCGGTTGAAACCAGTGGGTAAAATGGGTAGCGCCTTTTTCAATAGCCCAATCTTTCATGGCATTAGCAACAACATCAGCGATGCCAGGGTCCAGGGGCAGTCCTTCTTCAATGGTTTTACGTAAGGATTTATAAGCGGCCTTCGGTAGACGTGCTTTCATAACTGTGTCATTAAAAACGTTTTCCCCAAAAATATCCATATCTGTCTTTTCCCCTTCCTAAACTATCAAAATTTCCTCAGATAAACAAAAAGACTCCCCCCTAAAGATTGTATTTCAAATCTTTAAGAAGAGCGTCATTGCTCCATCCAATATAGTCTTAATTTATCACGTTACATAGGATCTGACAAGAGAGAAATCAAAATAATACTGTATCCCCACTGAAGACCTGATGTACAGCTATAGGCGAACGAGTTCACTGATACTGATTTCATTCATTAGTTTAGCACTTTTTTAATAAGAAGAAAGTAGGGGAGTTTGTCGATGATGATAAATTTATGCTAATGTTTTGCACCAATCTGCACACTTCGTTATAATGAGTGAGTGTGAGAATGAGAGCGAGAGGGGCTGGGTAGATGGCCGCAACGTTTGCCGTCGTAGATGATGATCTGGCGTCCCAACGTATGCTTGCGGATATATTAAATACCAAAGGAGACGTAATTGCAGAATTTTCTTCTGGGCATGAGGCTTTAAGATTTTTTGAGAGCGGTCGCAGAGTTGATGTTTGTTTTATTGATCTCTTGATGCCGGACATCTCAGGAATTGAAGTCGTAGAAAAAGTTCTCTCTATGTTTCCAGAGACTCTGTTTGTTATGATATCCCAGGTGGAAGCAAAGACCTTAATGGCTAAAGCTTATACAGCAGGAATTGAGTTTTTTATTCATAAACCGATTAATCGCAATGAAATATTAGCCATTGCTGAACGCGTATTAGAAAAACAGCGTTTGAAATCCACCCTTGAGCAGATCGAGAAATCGTTGGCGGAAATACGAGCTCTTAAACCAGTTAAAAACTATCAGCCGAACGAGCAGGTGATAAAGAAGAGGTTTCAAGGCATCTTTGCGGATTTAGGGATTGTTGGTGAGACAGGAAGCCGAGAATTACAGGCCATTGTTTTACGCTTTAAAGATCATGAAGAAGAGCTGATAAATCTGCCTTTACGCTCGATTTATCAAGCAATTGCTGGAAATGAAGAAGAGATACAAAGCATTGAACAAAGGATCCGCAGAGTAATAAAACAAGCACTGGGAAACATAGCTTTACGGGGTTTAGAAGATTTCTATGACGAATATTTTGAACGGTATGCCTCGAAATATTTTGATTATGCTGAAGTCCGCGACCGTGTGCTGGAATTGCGTCAGAAGCGAACAAGTTCGGCAAGAATAAATATCCGCAAATTTTTAATAGCTTTATATATGGACGTGCTTCATGATATCTGAACCTTATGCCTCCAGGAATGCTTGTCAGTTCCTGTAGGATTCTGTAGTCCTCATTGTATAGTGTTATCAGAAACTTTCGCAAAATTATGAACAGGGGGGGTTCTGATGACGGAACGAAAAAAAATGGGACTGGCAACAAAAATTATTATTGGTTTGGCTCTGGGTATTCTCTATGGATATTTTTTCCGAAACTATTCTGGATGGCTCAAACCCGTTGGAGACATGTTCATTCGCTCCATTAAAATGATCGTAGTCCCGATTGTCTTTTCTACGATTGTTATTGGCATCGCAGGTGTGGGTGACCTGAAGAAAGTTGGAAAGCTTGGCGGCAAAACTCTTATTTATTTTGAGATTATCACAACGATTGCTATTTTACTTGGAGTAACTGTAGCCAATGTAACGAAACCAGGAGTCGGTATTAACTTAAGCAGCATAACCAAAGTTGATATTAGTGCTTACACCAGCACAGCAACTCATCACACGACAACGGACTTATTTGTAAACCTGATCCCTACGAACATTGTTGATTCCTTAGCCCGTGCAGATTTGCTGCAAGTTATCTTTTTTGCTGTTCTTTTTGGTGTGGCTTTGGCCGGAGTTGGAGAAATCGGCAAACCTGTTCTTCATTTTTTCCAGGGTGTTGCCGAAACGATGTTTAAATTGACAAATATCATTATGACTGCTGCGCCCTACGGCGTTTTTGCCTTAATGGGATTCACTGTCTCCCAGTTTGGGTTAGCAGTTCTTCTTCCTTTAGGTAAATTGGTGGGAATTCTCTATCTAACCATGGCCTTTTTCGTGGTTGTGGTTTTCGGACTAGTTGCTAAGCTTGCGGGAATTAATTTATTCACAATGCTTAGAAACCTTAGCGCCGAGATGTTGATCGCTTTCTCAACCGACAGCTCCGAATCTGTCTTCCCAAGAATCCTTAAAAAAATGGAGCAATTCGGCGTTCCTAAATCCATCGTTACGTTTGTTGTTCCGACAGGATATACCTTTAATTTAGATGGCAGTGCTCTTTATCAAGGATTAGCTGTACCTTTTATTGCGCAAATGTACGGGATTCATTTGACTTTTCTCCATACGTTAACGATTATTGCCGTATTGATGATTACTTCAAAAGGAATGGCTGGAGTTCCTGGAGTATCCTTTGTCGTTTTAGCATCAACATTGGCCTCGACAGGTCTCCCGGTGGAAGGGTTAGCTCTAATTGCCGGAGTCGACAGAATTATGGACATGGGGCGTACCGTGGTGAATGTTATCGGAGTTTCTCTAGCCTCAGTCGTTATGGCGAGACTTGAAGGAGTTTTTGATCGTTCAAGAGCAACTTATCCGTTACAACCCTTACCAGAAGATGTGGAAAGTAATCTTGGAGATCTTGATCAGCTTAAGGAAAACTCAGCGATGACAGAATCATTTGCCAAGTAATCATTAAAAGTATAAAGTTATAATTGCACATTAAATTTGTTTCAAAGCCTATACTATAAACAATTTAAATATGGCCGTTCTTTTGGGGATGTAGACTGGGGTTGCCGGCTGCATCCTCTTGCATCTGGAGGGTGTTAAATGAATTTGGAGAAATGGATGAACTGGCTATCTGACATACAAAAGAAGATGCCGTTTGATACTCTGCGAGCAGCCCTAATCGTGGGAACGTATATTTTGGGTGAAATAGGTTTTTTCCCTTTTGGATCAACATTTCGCTTAGGATTAGGCAGTGTATTTTATGTTTTATGTCTTTATACTTTCCCAAGATTAGCAACTCTCGTCAACGGTTGTTTAACAGGTGCTGTCGTTGTATTTATTAGAGTTATAGCCGATCGTTTCATCTATGTTCGCCCATTATCCTGGCATAATCTTATCCTGGAAAATGCGCCCGCTCTGATTTATTATCTAGCTTTGACGGGCGGAATTCTTGTTTCAAAAGTAAAATATTGGAAATCAAATACCATAAAAACTAGTTTGTATTTTATGGTATTTGATTTGATTGCTAATCTGTTAGAATTCGCCTTTACGGCGAATGTTCACACGACCTGGCATAGTATTTATGTCTTAGCCTTGGGTGCGGGCGTTAAAGGACTATTTTTTCTAGCCTTTATCGCTACTACTGAGTTGTTTCGTCAAAGAATTTTGCAGGAAAAGGAACGAGAAAAGTTCCAAGGGCAGCTTCTTATGGGAGCAACTCTTTATGCCGAAGGATTTTTTTTAAAAAAAATTATGAAGGAAATTGAAGAAGCAACGGAAAAAAGCTTTCAACTTTATCAAGAATACTTACCGGAATCGGCTAGTCTTAGCCAGCAGAATGAGCTTTTGAAATTAGCTGAGAAAATTCACGAAATCAAAAAGGATACGCAACGCGTTTTTAGCAGTTTAGAATCGTTGATAGAGCCTAACGATTACACAAGAATAGACCTTGGAGAGGCCCTGGACCTTGTTGTTGAGAGTCAGCAGCGTTATGCTTTTGCTCATCATAAAGAGGTACAATGGCTGCGTTCATCGGGGTCTAATCATTACTTTGTTGAAAATTTCTTTCCTATATTAGTAGTTGTTAACAATATCTTGGCTAATGGGATAGATGCTATTGCAAGGTCGGGAGAAATTGCTGTTGTCTGGCATGTACGTGAGGGGACCCTATACCTGCATCTTGGCAATACCGGAAAATCAATTTCACCGGACGATCGAGAATTAATATTTTTGCCGGGATTTACTACGAAATACTCTGATTCGGGAACCGCGTCGACAGGAATTGGACTTACCCATGTGCTTCATGTTTTGGCCGAAGTAAAGGGTACGGTGAGCATTAGTCAAACTGAGGGCAGACAAATCTGGACTTGGTTTCACGTACAGCTGCCAATAGTTTAGAACGTTGAAAAAGATAATAATTTGTATTCTTGCAATTTATGCGGATATAATTATAATAAGCTAAAATAGTACACAAGGTTGTTAATAGTTTACGACCTTGTGTACTCATGTAAAGGAGTATCTGTTGTGCTGGAAATTGGTAAGTATTATCAACTCAAAATTAATAATTTTACGTCGTTTGGGGCTTATTTGGACGCCGGAACAGGGGAAAGGAAAGATAATATCCTTTTGCCGCTGAAACAGGTTCCTGAGGGGGCCAAAGAGGGTGATGTCCTTGAAGTTTTTATTTATAGGGATTCTGAAGAGCGGATGATCGCAACGCGGCAAAAACCTTATGCTCAATTAGGAGATCTAGCCTATTTAAGGGTCAGCGCCAGAACTAAAATTGGAGCGTTTCTGGATATTGGGCTGGAACGAGGGTTGCTTTTACCCTTTCATGAGCAGAAATTTTCGGTCCAAGTCGATAAATACTATTTAGTTAAGGTATACTTGGATAAAAGTCAGCGATTATGTGCTACAACAGAAATTTATGAGTATTTAACTGCAGATTCTCCTTATCAAAAAAATGACAAGGTTACAGGGACTGTTTACAGAATCAATCTTCCAATAGGTATATTTGTAGCCGTAGACAATAAATATTGTGGCTTAATACCAAGTTCGGAGTGTTATACTGACATAAAGGAGGGCGATCAAGTAGAAGGACGAGTAATCAGAGTTCGCGACGATGGAAAATTGGATCTTTCTCTTCGAGACCTTTCTTATCTGCAACTTGATAAAGATGGTATGAAAATATTAGAACAAATCCGTCAAGGCGATGGTTTTCTGCCGTTACATGATAAAAGCAGCCCTTTAGAAATTGAAAGTCGGCTTCAAATGAGCAAAGCTGCCTTTAAGAGGGCTGTAGGCAGGCTGCTCAAAGAAAATAAGGTGGTAAAGTCAGAGCATGGTTTAAAGGAGAAATTGCTTTGAGTCCAACCAGTGAAGAAGGACGTTCAGCGAAAATACTTGTTGATGCGGATGCTTGTCCGAGATCAGTTTTGCAAATCTGTCTCAGGCTTGCTAAAAAATATTCTATTCAGGTCTGGACAATTGCTAGTTTCAACCATAAGATTGAATCGGATTTTCATGTTGTTGTAGGGAATGCTTCTCAAGAAGCAGATATACGCCTGATGAATCTTGCACATACTGGTGATGTGGCTGTTACTCAAGACTGGGGGTTAGCAGCCATGTTATTAGGCAAAGGGGTACGGTGTCTGAACCCTACGGGCAGAGAATTCAGCAATGACACAATTGAGTTTTTGCTTGAAGAACGTGAAACTAAAGCAAAGTTTCGCAGGGGCGGCGGGAGGACAAAAGGTCCTCAAAAAAGGAAACTTGAAGACGATCAATTTTTCGAAGACAGTTTACGACGTATATTACAGAATATATATGGAATAACAAGCGGCCACGAAAAGATATAACGCTGATCACCATGCACAACATAAGTCAAAGAAATTATGTGAGGACAAGAGAGATTTCTAAATAAAAGGATGTAAAAACACCTAAAAGGCTTTGCACTTTTGGACAAAGTTGATTAAACTATTGAAGGAGACTGCAAATCAATCTTAGTCTGCCTTATTTAATGCATTTAATTTTAATTGGAGGGTTTGTAGTGAGCACAGCAGTAGAAACCAAAGAATTTCAAACGGAAATTCGTCAGTTATTGGACATTGTCATTCACTCTCTTTATACTGAGAGAGAAATCTTTTTGCGGGAACTCATTTCGAACTCCGCAGATGCTATGGAGAAACTTCGGTATACCCAGCTGACGGGGCAAGACGTTTATCAAAAAGACTTGCCGTTAGAAATTAATATTGATACTTCTGAAGAGGCACATACACTCACAATTACGGATAACGGTGTAGGTTTGACTCGCGAAGAACTTGCTGAGAACCTTGGAACCATTGCTCATTCGGGTTCCAAAGAATTTATTAAACATTTAAGTGAAAAAGGGAATCAAAACGATTTAAATCTCATTGGTCAGTTTGGAGTTGGGTTTTATTCTGCTTTTATGGTTGCAGAGCGAGTAACAATTTATACTCGGACCTTTTTACCGGAAGGAGAAAGTCTGATTTGGGAATCAGACGGGACAGGCAGCTATACTATAAAACCTGGGGATGACTATCAGCGTGGTACGAAAATGGTCCTCCATTTAAAAGAGGATGCCTATGATTTTGCTAAAGTTGAAACAATACAGCGAATTATTAAGCAGTATTCAAGTTTTGTTCCTTATCCAGTGACCGTTAACGGACAGAAAGTCAACACCGTTGATGCCCTATGGACTAAAAACAAGAGTGAAATTAGCGATGATCAGTATAATGAGTTTTATAAGTTTATCGCTAATGCTCATGATGAGCCTCTTTATCGCTTACATTTTTCCTCGGATGCACCTTTAAATATCAATACGCTGCTTTTTGTTCCCCAAGAGAACTTTGAACAATTTGGATTTGGACGAATGGAACCGGGTGTTAATTTATATTGTAAAAAGGTCTTGATTCAAGAGAAATCTACTGCAATTTTACCGGAATGGCTGCGCTTTTTAAGAGGCGTTATCGATAGCGAAGAGCTTCCTTTAAACATTTCCCGGGAAACGATGCAAGATAGTGCCTTGGTTGGCAAACTTAATAAAGTAGTCACGTCCCGATTTATAAAATTCCTCGAAGGCCAGATTACTTCGGAACCGGAAAAGTATAAAACATTTTGGGAGAAATTCAACTTATTTATTAAAGAAGGTGCAGCCAATGACTTTACACATCGCAACGACCTTCTTAAGCTCTTACAATTTGAATCGTCGAATACCCAAGCGGGTGAACTTATTACCCTAAGCCAATATGTCTCAAGGATGAAAGAGGGTCAAACGGCAATCTATTATGTTAATGGACCTTCCCGCGAGACGATCGAAACTGGTCCGTATTTAGAAATATTCCGGGACAAAGGCTTAGAAGTTATCTACACTTATGCGGCCATTGACGATTATATCTTTGGAACAATTGGGGAATTCGAAGGTAAACGGCTTGTATCCGCTGATGAAGCCAATCTGGATCTGATCGACAAAGAACCGAAAGATCGAAGCAAAGAAGCTTTACCTGAAGAACAAGTTGCAGCTCTGACTGCTTGGCTTAAAGAGGTATTGGGAGCAAAGGTTACAGATGTAAGGGAATCGAAACGTTTAATTGACAGTCCGGCCGTTGTGCTAAGCCCTTATGGAACAAACAGTATGCAAAGAATGATGCAGCTTATGAATAAGGACTTCGACAGTGTTGGTCCTAGTGTTCTGGAAATTAATGCTGCTCATCCAATGATCAAACAGTTAGATATGGCACGGATTAATGAAGATTCTTTTGCGAAAGTCGCCGCTGAACAAATTTTCGAAAATGCACAGATTGCAGCAGGGCTAATCTTAGATCCTCGAGGTATGGTCAACAGGCTTAATCAAATTATTGAGCGAGCCCTCGCAAAGTAAACTCGTTTGGCTAAAGGTGAACATTCGGGGGATTCGGTGACGAAAGTGTCGAGTGGATACTTTCGTCGATAGCGCCTAGCCCATAACAAATGCTCTCGCGCTGAAGGATGAACTCTCTTCCCACCGAAGCAAGGTATGAGAACCACTTGTAGGAATGGGAGAAAGAACGAGCAATAATATTCGTTCTTTCTCTACGGGTAATAAAAAAATTATATGCAAAACAACCTTATAACCATCAAATTTTCTCGGAATTTCCAGTTAATCCTCGGGTTATGCTATGCTTAAACTTATATTGCTATGGGATTATCTAATAGTACAATTAGGAATAAGAATTTTACAAGCAGGACAAAAATCCTTAAACTGAAAGTGATAATAAGAACAAACACAATCCGAATAGTTGAAAATCTCCGAATTTTAATTGGCAAAATCGCTTTTTACCCCTGGTAATTGCCTGGAGATCAAATATTAGTTAAGGGGAAAGTCGGTGTTGGATGGAGAACATGACGCCATTCGGCATCGACTCAGTTGTCTTAAAGAAATTATTGACAAGGAGTGGTCATCGTGGACTCAAAGCTAAAAGACCTTCTCGAGAAAAAGAGATCAGAACTTGTCTCAAAATGGACTGATGCAATAATCAGCACCTATCCCAAAGATCCATCAGGCATGTTGAAAAACAAAAAAGACAGATTCGAAAATCCCATAGGGCATACGATCACGAATGTAACGCAGAATCTGTTTCAAGCTCTCTTAGACGAAAAAAGTCTTACTGATTGCAAGCAGCTTTTGGATGATATTATACGAGTAAGAGCTGTACAAGATTTCGCCCCTTCAAAAGCAGTAAGCTTTATTTTTATGCTTAAAAATGTGGTTAGAGAAGAACTCGGTAAGGAAATCAGGCAGAACCAGATCTACGAAGAAATTTTTAAATTTGAATCTCAACTTGATGATCTGGCTCTTTTTGCCTTTGATATATATTCGGGTTGTCGGGAACAACTCAACCAGCTCAAAACGGACGAACTTAAACGAATGACATTCACACTACTCAAAAAGGCTAATTTGATGTCCGAGATCCCAGCTCAAGAGTTTGAGCACAAAGAATTAAAATTTAATTTGTAAAGGAAGGAGGTCGTAGAGTGAAAGCCTTTTATTCTTTCCTCGCAGTAATCGTTCTTATCCTTGTTGCCGTTATTGGAGGCAGTATCGCAAATTTGCATTTCTTTTTTGGTATCATAATACCGTATGTGGCCTTTGTGTTGTTTGTGGGTGGGTTTATTTATCGTATTATTAAGTGGGGTCGTTCGCCGGTTCCCTACCGCATTCCAACAACTTGTGGCCAACAAAAATCCTTACCTTGGATCAAACAAGCGAAGATTGAAAATCCGACATCAGCCCTTGGCGTTATAGTGAGGATGGCTTCAGAAGTACTCTTGTTTCGCTCGCTGTTTCGAAACACTAAGACCGAATTAAGGGAAGGGGAAAATGGGCCGCAATTAGCGTATGGCTCTGCAAAGTGGCTTTGGTTAGGAAGCTTGGTGTTTCACTGGTCGTTTCTGATTATTATTATAAGGCACTTAAGATTCTTCTTAGAACCAATCCCGGTTGCCTTGCAGTTGGTTGACAGCGTTGACAGCATGCTTCAAATTGGATTGCCGCAAATTTATATTACAGACTTATTATTCCTTGCAGCAATTACATTCCTCTTCTTAAGAAGAGTTTGTGTTCCAAGAATCAAATACATTTCTCTTCCTGCCGATTATTTCCCTCTTTTATTGATTTTCGGTATAGCGGTTTCTGGAATTCTCATGCGTTATTTCGATAAAGTGGATTTGATTTCGGTTAAGGAATTAGCTTTGGGGATAGCTACCTTACATCCTGTGTTACCTTCGGATATCGGCGCTATTTTCTATGTGCATTTATTCTTAATATGCTGCCTCTTTGTGTATTTCCCAACAAGCAAGCTGATGCACATGGGTGGAATTTTCATGAGTCCGACTCGTAATATGATCAGTAATAATCGCATGGTTCGGCATATTAATCCTTGGAATCATGCTGTAGAAGTTCATAGCTATGCTGAGTATGAAGATGAATTTAGAGAGAAAATGAAAAAAGCTGGTATACCGGTGGAAAAGGAGTGATCACGGATGGCGAAATATAAGCTTCCTAAACCTGGAGAACTATCATCAAGCATCAACTATAATCCTCCGGCAAAGGATTGGATGGATATTCCGGTTGAGTTTAAACCAGCTACCTATCCTGCGGCTGCAAAAGAGAAAGATTTGTTAACTGTAGGCTTTCCCAATGCTCATCAGTGGACGCCGGAAGACGAAGATTGGAACCTGCCGGATGGCTGGGAAGATACTGTTATCAAAGGTATTGAAGAGAGACTAAGTAAATATCGTTCTTTTAAGTTATTTATGGATGTCTGTGTAAGATGCGGTGCTTGTGCCGATAAATGCCATTTTTATATCGGTACGGGCGATCCTAAGAATATGCCGGTTGTCAGAGCAGAATTATTAAGATCTGTTTACAAAAGGTATTTTACGAAAGCCGGAAAAGTCTTAGGACGATTGGCTGGGGCACGCGATCTCGATGCTGATGTTTTAAAAGAATGGTGGTACTATTTCTTTCAATGTACTGAATGCCGGCGTTGTTCTGTCTTTTGCCCTTATGGGATTGACACAGCTGAGTTAACAATCATGGGCAGAGAACTGCTCAATTTGTTAGGCTTGAATATCAACTGGATTGCCGGACCGGTAGCGGCTTGCTACAGTAAGGGAAATCACTTGGGTATCGAGCCACACGCCTTAAAAAGTAATATTGAACTCATGATTGATGATATTGAGGATATAACAGGAATCAGAGTCAATCCAACCTTTAATCGGAAGGGCGCTGAGATTTTGTTTGTTACTCCCTCAGGTGACTACATGGGCGAGCCGGGGATTTATACCTGTATGGGCTATCTAATGCTTTTCCATGAGCTCGGTTTGGATTATACCTGGAGTACCTATGCTTCAGAGGGGGGGAACTTCGGATTTTTTACCTCCAATGACATGGCTAAGAGATTGAACTCTAAGATTTATGCCGAAGCTAAACGTCTAGGAGTAAAATGGATTTTAGGCGGAGAATGCGGTCATATGTGGCGTGTTTTAAACCAATATATGGATACTTGGAATGGTCCTGCCGATTTCCTTGAAGTGCCAGTTTCCCCAATCACCGGTACGAGATTTGAAAACGCTAAATCTACCAAGATGGTTCATATTACAGAGTTTACCGCAGATTTAATCAAACACAATAAACTCAAATTAGATCCAAGCAGAAATGATCATTTGAGAGTGACTTTCCATGACTCTTGTAATCCAGCTCGTGGTATGGGGTTATTTGATGAACCGAGATACGTAATCAAATCAGTCTGCAATAATTTCTTTGAGATGCCAGAAAATACAATTCGTGAAAAAACCTTTTGCTGCGGCAGCGGTTCGGGATTAAATGCAACCGAAAATATGGAAGAACGAATGAGGGGCGGGTTCCCTCGAGCCAATGCAGTAAAATATGTCCATGATAAACATGGTGTCAATATGCTGGCAAATATATGTGCAGTTGACAGGGCAGCTTTTCCTGCATTGATGGATTACTGGGTTCCAGGTGTAGGTGTTACAGGTACGCATGAATTAGTAGCCAATGCTTTAGTTATGAAGGGCGAAAAAGAACGGACAACTAATTTACGCGGTGAGGATTTACCTGGAAAGGAGGGCAATGAATAATGTATAAAGGCGGAAGAATTATTGCTTCGCTGATAGTTTTTGTTGCTGTTCTCGCATTTCCTTTCTTCTATAATTTAGGTAAAGCAAACGCTGGCCCAGTCATAAATGTTCCATCAGGCACTCAGTGTGTAGAGCCAGTAGCATATATGAGAGCTAATCATATGCAGCTGCTTAATCAATGGAGAGATGAATATGTACGCCAAGGTAAGACGGTGTATGTAAATAGTCAAGGTAAATCCTTTAATATTAATATTGACACCTGTCTGCAGTGCCACTATTCTAATTCAGCGACGAGTAGTTCACCAGCTGCAACTCACCCTGCGGTGAGCACAACTGGTGCTAGTAACCCTGCGGCTACTACTGAAGCGAGTAACTCCGTAGTAAATCCGTCCGATCAATTCTGTGTTACATGCCATCAATATGCATCAGTAGAGCCGACCTGCTGGAGTTGCCACAATCTACCAGAGGGGGCGAATCAATGAGCATCAATAGACGTCAATTCTTAAAAAGAGCTGGGGTTGTGACTGCCCTCGGACTTGGAGGTTCATTTGCAACCATAGGAATCGGTGATCGTTTGGCTTCGGCGGCTTCTGAGTATGAGGAAGCACCTAACGCTGATAAAATCAAACATTGGGCCATGGTCGTCGATATGAGTAAGTTTAAAACCGAGGAAGATATTAATAGAGTTATTCAATCATGTGACAAGATTCATAATATACCACAGATGGACAGTTCTAAGGATGAAATCAAATGGATTTGGTCTGATGATTACGAACACACGTTCGCAGATTCTGAGAACGAGTATCTCGATGAAACTATGAAAAAAATGCCATTTATTGTAATGTGTAATCACTGCGAAAATCCTGCATGCGTTCGTGCATGTCCAACAGGTGCTACCTTTAAACGAGAAGATGGTATCGTAACGATGGATTTTCATCGCTGCATCGGCTGTCGTTTTTGTATGGGTGCATGTCCTTTCGGGGCCAGAAGTTTTAACTTTAGAGATCCCAGACCTTTCATCAAAGATTTCAACCCGAATTTTCCAACCAGGACTCAAGGGGTTGTAGAAAAATGTTTGGGTTGTTATGAGAGATTGGAAAAAGGGGAACAACCTGCTTGTGCTGAGGCTTCGAATGGAGGATTAATTTTCGGCGATTTAAGTGATCAAAATTCTGACGTTTATAAAATTGTCAGTACAAAATTTACGATTCGCCGTAAGACACAATTTGGAACCCAACCTAATGTCTATTACTTGGTAGGAGGTGGGGACCATGCTTGAAAAAGCTTTGTCAGGCAGTAAAAAATATTGGACTTGGATTATTTTTCTGCTAGCTGTTATCGTTGTTGGTTTCTTTTCCTATATGAGACAGTATAATTATGGTCTCGGACTCACAGGTATGAGCCGCGATGTTTCCTGGGGTCTGTATATTGCTCAGTTTACCTTTCTTGTTGGTGTGGCAGCAGCAGCTGTTATGCTGGTAACACCTTACTATCTGCATGATTTTAAACGTTTTGGCAAAATGGTTATCTTAGCTGAATTTTTAGCTATTGGTGCCGTGATCATGTGTATCCTATTCATCTTTGTTGACGTTGGTCAGCCAATGCGTATCCTCAACGTACTACTGTACCCGCAGCTTCACTCAGTAATGTTTTATGATATGTGTGTTTTGTGTGGTTATCTGGCAATTAACTTGATCGTAGGCTGGACTACTTTAGGTGCAGAACGCAAAGGAGTTCATTATCCAAACTGGGTTAAACCAATTATTTACCTGTCAATCCCTTGGGCCTTCAGCATTCACACGGTAACAGCATTCTTGTATGCTGGTTTGCCAGGCAGAAGTTTCTGGATGAGTGCTATTATGGCAGCCCGGTTCTTGGCCTCTGCTTTTGCGGCTGGTCCTTCGCTTTTAATTATCTTGGCGTTAATTGTGCGTAAAGTTAGCAAGTTTGATCCTGATCCGGATCGCAATGCAATACCCTCTCTTGTTAAAATTATTCGCTACGCAATGATCGCCAATGTGTTCTTCTATCTTTGTGAAGTATTTACGGCGTTTTATAGTAATGTTCCAGAGGAAATGGCTTCATTCAAGTATATATTTGTTGGAATTGACGGACATGCTACACTAGTGCCTTGGATGTGGACAGCAGCATTTCTGGCGTTCCTCGGTATTGCTTTGCTGGTCTTCCCAACCAGGAAAAATCCAGTTTTACTGCCAATTGCCCTATTATCCATCTATTTCGCAAACTGGATTGATAAAGGCGTTGTTCTGATTCTTGCTGGATTTGTTCCTAATTCGTTTGATAGGGTTGTAGATTATATTCCTACAGCTAATGAGATATCAATTGTCCTTGCTGTTTATGCGATAGGAGCATTGATCGTAACAGTTCTTTATAAAGTTGCTATCTCTGTTCGAGAAGAACAGCAGGCATAAGATTTAGTTATTTGTTTATGTTATTTTTGTTGATAATGATTGAGTTAACTATTACAATAAACTCATCAATATCAATTTTATAAACTCATTAAAGGAGGATATTTAAAATGTCACAAATTACTGTGGGGGATTTAGTCGTAGAATTGGATGAAGACGGTTTCTTAGAGGATCATAAACAATGGACCGTTGACGTAGCAAATTACCTTGCCAAAACTGAAGAAATCGAAGAATTAGGTGAAGAGCACTGGAAAATGATCAATTACCTCAGAGAATACTTTGATCAATTCGGTGTTGCTCCAATGGTTCGTAAAATGTGCAAAGACACCGGTTTTGACCAAAAGAAAATCTATGAATTATTCCCAGCTGGCCCTGGAAAGGGAGCTTGCAAAATCGCTGGCTTACCGAAACCGACCGGTTGCGTGTAAAAACTTCTTAATACAGGAACTTTGGAGTCGATCGTGATTGATCGGCTCCTTTCTATTTAGGAGACTAAAGGTATAAGCAGGAATTTGAAAATTCGATATAGAATGCATACAATGGTAAATAGAATTCTCTTCAATGTATCTTTTAAGTGAGTCAAGTGGGAATAAGCAATGCGAACAAGGAGAGTTAGAAGAAATAGACGTAAAAGTATTAATCAACTCAGTAAGGGGTGTTATATATGCAAAATAAACGGTTAGAAGATCAAGTTAAGTTTATTGTAGAGATAGATCGTTTAAAAAGAATTTTTAGGCAGAATGTTGTGATAGGAACTACTGAACAGGAAAATGATGCGGAGCATTCCTGGCATATGGCAGTTATGGCCATACTATTGTCTGAATATGCTTCTGAGGAAATTAATATCTTAAGAGTTCTAAAAATGATTCTTATCCACGATCTCGTTGAGATACATGCTGGTGATACATTTTGCTATGATGAAAAAGGAAATATTGATAAGTTTGAGCGTGAACAGAAGTCTGCTAATCAATTGTTTTATCTTCTGCCTTCTGATCAGGCGGAAGAAATCATGGATTTATGGCATGAATTTGAGGCTATGCAAACACCTGAGTCACAATTTGCTGCCAGTTTAGATAGACTTCAACCCTTGCTCTTGAACTATAATACTAATGGACATACCTGGAAAAAACCTGGTGTTACAAGTGAAAAAGTGCTGAAACGAAATTCCGTTCTCGAGAATCCGGTTCCGCAACTATGGGACTTAGCAAAAGAAATCATCGAAGACTCGATCAATAAAGGCTATTTAAAGAAATAATAGGATGATTTCCATCTTCGTAACATAATGGAGGTAAACATGGACATGATAAACGATCGGGTAATGGATCAAATATTAATATCCCGTCAGAACGTTGTTGCCAAAGGAAAGGAAATCCTTACTTCAAAGCTTACCATTGGAACATGGGGAAATATTAGTTGCCGCGTACCGGGAACCGATTGGTTTGCCATTACGCCTACGGGAATGAGCTATGACACATTGATTCCCGATGATATTGTAGTTCTTGACTATAATGGAGTATGCGTTAATGGAGCACGCTTACCATCTATAGAATTACCACTACATTTGGCGGTCTATCACGGTCGGAAGGATGTACAAGCTATCATCCATACCCATAGCACTTATGCCACTGCCATGGCCGCCGCGCGTAAAGAAATCCCGGGTGCTGTTGAAGATTTGGTTCAGATTGTGGGAGGAAATGTTCGGGTTAACGAATACGCCCTGCCGGGTTCCCAGCAATTGGGCCTTAATACCATAAAGGCACTTGAAGATCGAAATGCTGTATTGCTGGCCAATCATGGTATGTTAGGTGTGGGAAGTTCTTTAGAAGAGGCACTTAAAGTCTGTCAGATTGTTGAGAAAGCTGCTGAAATAACGATAGTTGCTCAGCTCATGGGCGGAGTCGTAGAATTGTCGCCAACAGACGTTGAGGGTATGCGGAATTTCTATCTTCACGGCTATGGCCAGAGATAATTTACGATTATAGATCAGCTATGGAGAAAAGTTCAGGAATTAGTGTATAATTAAACTCTAGAAAGAGAAAGAAGGTATCAGTTTATGAAATCAACGATTCGTGATATATCCCTAGCACCTTTAGGACAGAGCAAAATTGATTGGGTCGCACCAAGAATGCAAGTCCTTAATATTGTTCGTCAAGAGTTTGAAAAAACTCAGCCTTTTGCTGGTAAGAATGTTGTTATTTGTCTGCATTTAGAAGCCAAAACCGCCTATCTTGCTCATGTGGTTCGAGCAGGCGGCGCTAATGTAACAGTAGTTGCCAGCAACCCGCTTTCTACGCAGGATGATGTTGTTGCGGCCCTCGTTCAACAAGGAATCCAAGCTCATGCCTGGTATAATGCCACCGATGAGGAATATAAACATCATCTCCAATTGGCTCTTGATACAGAGCCTGACTTTATCATAGATGATGGCGGAGATCTTGTCTCAACCATACATACTACGCGTCCTGAATTATTAAAAAAAGTTAAAGGCGGAGCGGAAGAAACAACGACAGGTGTTTTAAGGCTGCATTCAATGGCCAAGGACGGAGTGCTCAAGTTTCCAATGATCGCTGTTAATGACGCTCAATGTAAGTATTTATTTGATAATCGCTATGGGACTGGTCAATCGGTATGGGATGGTATTATGCGGACAACAAATCTAGTTGTTGCCGGAAAGACTGCTGTTATCGCAGGGTATGGCTGGTGTGGCAAGGGTGTTGCCATGAGGGCTAAAGGTCTGGGCGCAAAGGTTATTATTTGCGAAATTAATCCTATCAAAGCTAATGAAGCATTAATGGATGGTTTTGAGGTTATGCCTATGGTCGAGGCAGCTAAATTTGGAGACTTTTTTATTACGGTTACCGGAAATACCAATATCATTAACAAGGAACATTTTGGGCATATGAAGTCTGGAGCTATTCTCTGCAATGCCGGTCATTTTGATGTGGAGGTTAATGTTGCCCAGCTTAAAGAGATCGCGCTCTCAGAAAGAACTGCTCGCAATAATATTACAGAATATACGCTGCCGACGGGCCAAAAGCTATACGTGTTGGCAGAAGGGCGTCTTGTAAATTTGGCTGCCGGTGATGGGCATCCTGCAGAAGTTATGGATATGACCTTTGCTCTCCAAGCTTTGTCTTTGGAATATGTGGCGGTAAATCATCATAAATTGTCACCTGGGGTTTACCAAGTGAACAGTGAAATAGATGAAAAGGTGGCTCAGTTAAAGCTTCAGTCTTTAGGTTTATCCATCGATACTTTGACTCAAGAACAACGGACTTATCTCGCTTCTTGGAGTCCTGAAGCTGATTAACCTGAAATAATTGCGCACGTATAAACGAAAACACCGTTTACGAAAACGGTGTTTTTTTAAAATTATTTAGTAGGAGGCTAAGGTGTGGGAAGAAAACTCATTATTGCGGAAAAACCTTCTCAAGCTCGTGAATATGCCAATGCCCTAGGCGTTAGAAGCAGAGCTGACGGTTATCTGGAAAATGAGGCGTATATAATCACTTGGTGTTATGGCCATTTGTTAGAATTAGAACGACCTGAGACCTATATGGATTTAGACCGTGTTGGCAAACGGTGGAGTTTAAACCGTTTACCAGTACTTCCTAAGACGGCGGAATTTCGCAGAGTTGTTAAATCAGGAGCTGAAAAGCAGTACCAGATTGTCTTGCATTTGCTTAGGTCTTCGGAGATAGAAGAGGTGATTTGTGGTACAGATGCTGATCGAGAAGGGCAGTTACTTTTCCAGGAAATTTGGGAGGCTTCCAAATGCCAAAAACCTTTAAAACGACTTTGGATCTCATCCTTAACTGCATCCTCAATTCTGGAAGGAATGAATAATCTTCAACCGGCCCAATCCGTGGCAGGCTTGGCCGCTGCTGGTCATGGAAGAGCTTATGCCGATTGGGATTTTGGTATGAATTTAACTGAAGGATTCACGTCTCTCTTTGGAAGTTATGACACGTTAAGAAAAAAGCCAAATGTTATTTCTATTGGACGAGTGCAAACCCCGACGCTGGCTCTCATCGTTGAACGAGAATGGGAGATACTTTCCTTTAACCCTCAGCCGTTCTTTGAAATACGGGCCGAGTTTGCAACAAGCAAGGGTAACTATATCGCTAAATGGTACGATATAGCCAATGAAACCAAACGAATAGCAAAGCGCGGCGAGGCCGAGGAAATTATCCAAAGAATTCAGGGAAAACCCGCTTTTATCCAGAAACTCACGAAAAAGGACCTTCAAGAACCACCGCCTTTGCTCTTTGATTTAACCTCACTAACCGTTGCTGCCTCGAAAAAATATGGATTTAGTGCCGAGAAGGTGTTAAAGATCGCCCAATCCCTTTATGAAAAAAAGGGGATTACCTACCCTCGTACTGATTGTCCATACCTTTCTAAAGACCTAATTCCTAAGCTGGCAAATCATTTGGAGGCAGTTAACCAGGAACCTTACCGAAAATTAGTGGCAGAAGCGATTCGTTACGGAGTACCTCAAGGGAAACGGGTGATCAATACAATTAGCGCGCATCATGCTATAATTCCGACAACCGAAAAGACCGCTAGAGACAGACTTACACGAGACGAACAAAATCTTTACGATTTGATTGTACGACGTTTTATCGCTGTATGGTATCCTCCGGCGAAGTATAGCCAGACTGATGTGGACACAGTAATCGAAGGTGAACATTTTGCTGCCAAAGGAAAGATCTTGAAAAATCCTGGCTGGAAAGTTGTTTACGATTACGACAAAGACGAAATCGAGGATGGAACGACGACCGTCTTACCTCCTTTGGATCAGGGCCAAGAGGTCGAAACAAAAGCTCTTTCAATTGAAGAAAAAACCACGAAGCCTCCTAAACGCTATTCTCAGGGAGACTTGCTAAAAGCTATGGAAGGAGCGGGAAAACAAGTTGACGATGAGATACTTCGACAACAATTAAAAGGGAAAGGGTTGGGAACCGTTGCCACCCGGCCGGCAATTATCGAGAGCTTAATTGATCGTGGATACATTTATCAAGAACAGAAGGCGTTGAAGCCCACTGTCAAGGGAACCGAACTTATTCAACTTATCAAAAAACGGCTCGCTAAAGCTCAGCTTCTGATAAGCGCCGAAATGACAGGACAAATGGAATTCAACCTTTCTAAAGTTGAAAAAGGCAAATTAACTTTGGAAGCTTATATTTCTGATGTCGAAATGGCTATCCGTCAGATTATTGAGGAGCTGCGTACATTTGAACAAACTAATGGGAAGATGCCCATAGCAGTGGGTTCTAAACCATTGGCGCAGAAATCTTTAACGGGAGGTGTCCATAGAACCCTTGCTAAGAAGGATGAATCAGGATCTAAAATCGCGGAAGAAGGATTGACCTTGCTCGGCAAATGTCCAAGGTGCGGGCACGAGGTGATCGAGGGTCAGAAAGGGTTTGGCTGTTCAAATTGGAAAAATGGGTGTCATTTTGTAATTTGGAAGAAACAGCTCTGTGGCAAAACTATAACTCCTAATCAAGTCAAAAGTCTGCTTAAAAAGGGCAGGACTCCTCTCATCAAAGGTTTTAAATCAAATACCGGTAAAAAGTTTTCAGCCTATTTGGTTTGGGACAAACCAGAAGAGGGTAAATTGAAATTTGAGTTTGAACCATAAAGCAACTATAATTGTCGTAAAAATACGGTCTTAGGCTTGACCAGTGAATGAAAATATTAGCGGATAGGACGGAGAATAAAATGCCAACATCCTTTGCCCAACTCGGAGTGGAAGAAAAGTTAGTTCTTGCCTTGAATCAACAAGGAATCAATGAGCCAACAGCTATTCAAGAACAAGCAATCCCCTTAGTTTTAGAGTGTCATGATGTTGTAGGACAATCTGAAACAGGAACTGGTAAAACCTTGGCTTATTTGCTGCCGATTTTTCAGAAAATAGATCGTTTAAAAAGAGAGAATCAAGCCTTAATTCTCACTCCAACTCATGAATTAGCATTGCAAATTAATGCTGAGATAGGGATACTTGCTAAAAATTCCGGCCTGCCGGTTACTGCGGCTGCAATAATTGGGAATGTGAATATCACTAGGCAAATTGAAAAGTTAAAAGAAAAACCACATATTCTTGTAGGCTCAAGCGGTCGAATTTTAGAGCTCATAAAAAAAAGAAAGATATCAGCTCAAAGTCTTAAAACAATTGTTCTTGATGAAGCAGATCGTTTATTAGATGATGATAATGTCCATGACGTTGCGGCTGTTGTCAAAACTGCTTTGAGGGATACCCAACTTCTTTTATTTTCAGCAACGCTTCCTGAAACAACAACTCAGCGCGCTATGGAATTTTTGAAAAATCCTCAAGTTCTGCGAGTGACTAAGACAATAAAGATTAACCCGACAATTTCTCATGACTATATTGTTGCAGAACAAAGGGATAAATTTGAAGTTTTAAGAAAGCTCATCCGTAGTATATCCCCAAAAAGAGCTCTAATCTTTGTCAATAAAAGTGAGGAAATTGAAAAAACCGTTGAGAAACTTAACTATCATGGAATAGAAGCGGAAGGAATTTATGGGGGAGCAAGCAAAATAAACCGTCACAAAGCAATGGATGAGTTTAGATCGGGGAAACTACGTATATTGGTAGCTTCCGATTTAGCATCCCGTGGTTTAGACATAAAAGGGATAAGCCATATTTTTAATCTTGATTTGCCGGAAGATCATCAAATTTACCTTCATAGGGTGGGACGGGCCGGCAGGGCAGGGGAAGGCGGGAAAGCCATATCACTTGTCACAAAATCTGAAATTTCTTACTTAAAAAAGTTAGAAAATGTATATGGAATTACCATTAATCCGAAAGAGATGGCCTTTGGGAAAATTGTTGATCCACAGAAAAGACAATTTTACGGGAGAGCAAAAACTCGAACCAAAAATCCAAGCTAAATATGACTATTTTTGTTTGGGTCTGAGATCTACTTCGGTTATATAAAGGTCTTTGTACATATAAATGACAATTGATATAATTTTCTGTGATCATAGAGAGTTCTCAAGAGTTATGAATTATATGGGACGATGGTAAGACTTTTATTTAGGAGGTAAGCAATGCATACATCTCCAGGTGAATTAGCCCAGGCATTAAAACAAGAAGGCTATTTGATTGATCAAGAAACAGCAACAACGTTATTTTTAGGCCTTTATTTAAAAAAGCCTTGCCTTATTGAAGGACCGGCCGGTGTTGGAAAAACGCATCTAGCTATAGCCTTGGCTAAGGCAGAGCGCCGAAAATTGATACGGCTGCAATGTTATGAAGGATTGGATATCACAAAAGCACTTTATGATTGGAATTATGCGAAGCAGCTTTTGCGTCTTCAGCTTGCTAAAACAGATGATTGGGAACAAATTAAGCTTAATTTGTTTTCAGAGGAATTTTTACTGGCCCGTCCACTCCTGGAATCAATTCGTTCTGAGGAGCCTGTCCTGTTATTAATTGATGAACTGGATAAAAGCGATGAAGAATTCGAAAGTTTTCTTTTAGAGCTGCTTGCGGAGCAACAAGTTACAATTCCGGAATTAGGAACCATAACTTCAAAAGCCAATCCTATTGTAATTTTAACAAGTAATAATAGTCGGGATTTCAGCGATGCCTTAAGAAGGCGATGTATCCATATCTACCTGACATATCCAACCCTTGAACGAGAAATGTCCATCTTGAGCTCACAGGTTCCCGATCTTACTGAACAACTCGTTCAAGAGGTCTGTGAATTTGTTGCTAAAGTTCGTAAGCTTCCCTTGCAAAAATTACCGAGCGTTTCGGAATCCATCGATTTTGCCTGTGCTTTAAAAGCACTTCAAAAAGGCAAGGTAAATTATAGTAACTTGATGGGATTACTTAATGTCTTGTTGAAATACCCTAAGGACATTGTCAAGTTGGAGGAACGTCTAAAAAAATGGGATTCTGAGCTTAAGGTTAGGATGGACTAAACGATGAACGGGTGGGATTTTCTTAGATTAATCAATGGCCTGAGACAAGCTTCGATTATGATTTCATCTGAAGATGTCCGTGATGTTCAAATCTGTCTCGATCGATTTCCGATGATAGCGGAAAAACAGATAATGAAGGCACTTTTAATTCGCAGACCTCAAGACCTAATCATGTTTGAAAGTGTTTGGAGAATCATTTTTGCTGCAAATTTGCTGAGTACAGCTGATGATGCTGGAGATTCAACGAGGGTTATTAACATTGAGGATAAGAACAGCCCCAGTATAGGCGGACAGGGTGTCGGACGAGGATTTGGCGGTATTAGTCTATCGAATTCAGAAGGGCATGATGTTTCTAAAGATCTTACTCTTAAAATTAATCCGGCGAAACTTGAAGTATTAATGAATAAGATAGAGGAATTCGATGATCTTGTTAAAGCTGTTTTAGCAGATATGAACTATTATACCTGGATTAATTCCTATGAATTAGCTTACCAACGAGGATCACTTACCGAAGAGGAATGGTACGCTCATTTAAACCTACGCTCATCGATAATTGATGAAATTAGACATCAGGTATTGGCACTTCAAGTGCATAAAGAAAACAGCTGGCAGCCTTTGGCCCGGCAACATTTTTTGGTTAAACCACTGAGCAATCTTACAGATCTAGAAAAGAGTTTAGTAAAATCGAGTATTCGAAAATGGACCCAAAAATTAGCCGTTCGTCCTGGACAACGCTGGAAACTAACTACTAGAAGAGGACTGATCGACATTGCCCGAATTGTACGTCAAAGCGTTCAGTGTAACGGATTAATTTTTAAGTTGAGTTTTCACCAGCGGGTCCCTCGTGCACCCGAGTTAATCGTTCTCTGTGACGTTTCAAATTCAATGGCACCATTTGTAGAATTTCTTATCTTTTTAATTTCTTGTTTTAAACGGCGTTACCGAAAAATTAAGGTTTGTTTTTTTATTGAAACTGTTTGGGATGTTTCGGATTTCATTTGGGATGAAGATTTTGAGGATATCAGACAAAAGATAACGAGTTGGGGGCATAAAATTAGTCTTGGGTTCTCAGATTACGGAGCAGCTTTTAAAGAGCTAGCCGAGAATTATTTAGTAAACGTGTCTGCCAGGGGGACGATTGTGATATTAGGTGATGGTAAGAATAATTATCGTTCACCACAAAAAGAGTATATTGCCCAAATTTCTGAACGAGTTAAACAGATCTTTTGGCTGAATCCTTTAAATGTTGAGGAGTGGAATGATCCCGATAATATCATGAAACATTATCAGCCTTTCTATAGGAAAGCTTATCGTTGCCGTTCTGCGGAAGACTTGCTAAAAATAGTTAGAGATGTTTTTTAAGGAGGGTCTTGCCTATTTCCATTCTAGTAATAACTATAGCCTTAATTACTATAGCCCAATTGATTATTCTCGGGTCCGTTGTATTTCTAGAAAACAGAGACCCTACAAAGACCATTATTTGGCTATTAATTCTTGGTGCTTTGCCTATTTTAGGTGCTCTAATTTATCTCATGTTAGG
This sequence comes from Desulfosporosinus sp. FKA, assembly GCF_002196785.1. Lineage (NCBI taxonomy): Bacteria > Bacillati > Bacillota > Clostridia > Eubacteriales > Desulfitobacteriaceae > Desulfosporosinus > Desulfosporosinus sp. FKA. The sequence goes on from NZ_NAHZ01000007.1 coordinate 39,421, forward strand.
CAGATTGGTACGCAAACATCAACTTTCGCATCATACTCAGCTTTTGCAGGGACCTACGGAAGAACTTTTAATGGAACGACAGGCAATTCAAGCTGAAGATGATGATGATCAGACCACAACTATTCCAATCAATCGCAAACTCGCAAATATTTTAATGAATGATGCCTCTGCCCCCATAACCTTTAATAATCGTTCACAAGTGCTTACCAATGGTATCGACACATTTAAAGCGATCTTTGACGCCATCGAAAGCGCCAAAAATCATATTCATTTGGAATTCTTTATATTTCACAATGACAGCATTGGACGGGATATCCTAAATTTATTGATGCGCAAAGTATCTGAAGGTGTCAAAGTCCGAGTTCTGGTCGATGGTTTGGTTAATCGTTCTTTGCGAAAACATTTTGGTGAATTACGAGCAGCAGGTGTTGAGGCGGAAGTGTTTTATCCGGTCCGCTTTCCATTTTTATCGCGACGTCTAAATTTGCGCAATCACCGTAAAATTGTTGTCATTGATGGCCGAATTGGTTTTCTGGGAGGATTAAACGTCGGAGATGAATATTTATCTCTCAATCAAAGAATCGGTTTCTGGCGAGACACTTTTCTGAAACTTGAGGGGGATTCTGTTAATTTTCTGCAAGCGGTATTCTTAAATGACTGGAATGGAACCACTCGACAAAAACTATTTGATGTCGACTACTATCCTAAGGCGAACCAACTAGATGTTCAAATGACACAAATCGCTGCCACCGGTCCCGATTCCGATTGGGGTTCGATGCTGGAAATTTTCTTTGTAGCTTTGACCAGTGCTGAAAAAACGATTTATATTGAAACACCTTATTTTATACCCGATGAAGGTTCAATCATGGCGTTAAAAACCGCAGCCTTAAGCGGCTTAGACGTGCGGGTCATTTTGCAAGGGGTGGCTGATCATAAAATTACCTATTGGGCCTCACTTTCTTATGTTGAAGAGTTATTAGAAGCTGGAGTCCGTATATATCAATATAATAAGGGAGTTCTTCACGCCAAAATCTTAATCTTGGATGGAGAAATTGGAGTTGTTGGCTCGACTAATTTTGATATTCGAAGTTTTAGTTTGAATTTTGAAATTAGTGCATTTATATACGATGAATCTTTGGCTCATCGTTTAGAACGAGACTTTTATCAAGATCTTCATGACAGTAAGGAAATAATTCTCACTGAATATAAAAATCGTCCTTTCCCTAATCGTCTGAAAGAATCAAGTGCTCGCTTGTTCTCCCCGCTTCTATAAGCGGGAGTGTCGAAGTCGAATTATTAATGAAGAAATTCTTATAAGGAGGAAAATCCCGGTTTTTAGAGAATATTGTAGCAGGACGCTAGGTAATGCCTAATCAAAAGGAAGAGTGATGTTACTCTTTAACGATATGCATTTTTGATTAGCTTTAACTAACTGCAGACGATTTAACCTTAGAAATTGAAAGGAGTATGAAAATCTTGTTAACAATAAAACAAAATTCCAGGATTGGCTTCGTTGGTACAGGGGTTATGGGCAAAAGCATGGCGGGACATTTATTATCGGCTGGCTATGACGTGAATATTTACACCAGAACTAAAAGTAAAGCAGAATCACTCCTATCTGCTGGAGCCGTTTGGCAAGAAACGGTCGAAAAGCTGGCACATAATAGTGATATTATCATTACTATGGTAGGTTATCCTAAGGATGTCGAAGAAATCTATTTAGGAGAACATGGAATTGTTAATCATGCTCAAAGCGGAAGTTATCTAATTGATATGACTACTTCGTCGCCATCATTAGCTAAAAAAATATATGAGGAAGCGCTTGCAAAGGAAATGTTTGCCTTAGATGCACCGGTTTCCGGAGGAGATGTGGGTGCTAAGGAAGCGCGGTTGGCGATTATGGTAGGTGGTGATGAGGAAGTCTTTAACGTATTAGTCCCGGTTTTGAGTTATTTAGGTAAAAACATTGTTTATCAAGGGAAGGCTGGAGCGGGTCAACATACAAAAATGTGCAATCAAATTGCTATTGCGACTAATATGATTGGCGTGTGTGAAGCAATGGCCTATGCTTCTAAATCGGGCTTAGATCCTGACACGGTTCTTAAGAGCATTGCTACTGGTGCCGCAGGAAGTTGGTCATTAAGCAACTTGGCGCCTCGTATGCTTGCGAATGATTTTGCACCCGGTTTTTATGTTAAGCATTTTATTAAAGATATGACAATTGCCTTGAATGCTGCTGATGAAATGGGACTATTGACTCCAGGCTTGAAGCTTGCAAAATCCTTATATGACAAATTAGCCGCTGCCGGTGAAGAAAACAGCGGTACACAAAGTCTATATAAGTTATACACGTCTTTGTCATCAGTAGTTAACCAGTAATGATATGTTGCTAAAGCGGACAAATTAGTCATTAAGCACTATAGATAAGGACCATGGAGGAATAGTAATAAGTTTCTTTCATGGTCTTTTCTAACGGGGTTTATTAATTCCATAATTCATTATTCATATGGCCAAATAAGACGTGTTCATTTGCTCGCTGAGGCATTTAAATATTAAGTTTAAAAAGCAATTATCCTATCATAAAATATATAGGATTCGATTCAGCTCGACAAATAATTTTGTGCATCAATTTATATGAGAAATTTGCTATTTGAATTCCCAATAGAATTATCGATTTAATTAATTCACTATATAATATATTAATTATAGTAATATTGACTTCTAGTAACCTCAGTGCTAATCTTAAATACGTAAACTAACTAACTACGACATTAAAAGTTGTATATTAATTTTTGTACATGTATTATTCTGCTTAGAAGAGAGGCCTTTCGGGTCTACTTATTTTTTTTAGTTCTTTATGTGAAAGTATTCATATTCCCTGCTTATGATATAAATGTCAGGGGATTAGTGTTAACGTGAAAATAGTCTTAATAATCCAAATTTATATTATTTTATACAATATAAATTGAATTCGTTATAGGAGAAAGCAAATACCTCCATAATCATCTTGGAGGAGTGCTATATGGTTGGTCCGGGAAACCGGACTGACTAGCTCGACGTTCGTCGAGATTTTACTGGCATATAAGGGAGGTAAAAGGATGGCTTATAAGAGTATTCTGGTGGTTGGAGGGGGAATCAGCGGACTTACCGCCGCTGTAGAAGCTTCCGAAGCAGGAAGTGAGGTCTATCTGGTCGAAGAGAAATCCTATCTCGGTGGCCGAGTAGCCCAGATGAACCAGTATTTTCCTAAGTTATGCCCTCCGAACTGCGGATTAGAGATTAACTTCCGCAGAATAAAACAGAATCCGAGGATCAAGTTTTTCACATTGTCAGAGATCGAATCCATTGAAGGAGAAGAAGGAGACTTCACCGTTACGGTAACCGCGAAACCGCGTTATGTAAATCAGAACTGCACGGCCTGCGGGAAATGCATGGAGGTATGTCCGGCAGAGAGGTCCAACGAGTTCAACTATGGCATGGATAAAACGAAAGCAATTTATAGAGCCCATGCCTTTGCGTTTCCAATGAAGTACGTTCTTGACAGGGAAGCATGCCTGGGAGCAGAATGCGGGAAGTGTGTCAGCGCTTGTGAGTACGGTGCTATTGAACTGGATATGGAACCGAAAAGCTTCAAACTAAATGTAGGATCCATCGTATGGGCAACAGGCTGGGAGCCGTATGATGCCACGAAGATCTCCTATTACGGCTATGGCCG
>NZ_NAHZ01000008.1:0-34674 GCF_002196785.1 Desulfosporosinus sp. FKA
TGCATGATATGAAAGTCGAGGTCACGAAAACACTGAAACTTGTGCCAGCCCATTTCGAAGTTGAGGAGCACCGTCGACACGTCTATACCTGCCGAGAATGTGAAAAGACTCAAGGCGAAGGCGATAAAATCCCCTTCGTTCGTGCCGACATGCCCAACTTACCGATTCCCGGAAGCTTTGCAACCCCGGAATTGATTGCCGGCATTCTCAACAGTAAATATACCAACGCGATGCCTCTCGCCCGGATTGAGCGTGAGTTTGACCGGATGGACAGCGTCCGGATCTCCAGGCAGAACATGAGTAACTGGATACTCCAATGTTCAGAGGAATACTTTTCAAGGATCTATAGTCACATGAGAAGTACGCTTTTGAGCAAGGACGTCTTACATGCTGATGAAACCTGGACTAAAGTTGTGCAACAAGACGGCAGAGAATCCAGGAAAAAATGCTATATCTGGGTTTACTGCAGCGGAGAGCATGACGAACCGATCATCTATTATGAATTCCATGAGAGCCGGGCTTCGGAATCGGCTAAGGAATTCCTTAAAGACTATACTGGATTTTTACATACGGATGGCTACGAGGTCTACCATCATCTGGATCCAGGAATCACAGTGGTTGGGTGTCTTGCTCATATCAAGCGCAAGTTCACCGATGCCATTAAAGCCTTAAGCCCGGAGGAGCAAAAGAAGACTGTCTGTTTTAAGGGACAGGAGTACTGCGACTACCTATTTCATATTGAAAATCAGTATAAAGATGTTACTCCGGAAGAGCGTTATAGGAAGCGTCTCGCCAAGTTAAAACCGGCGATGGAGGCCTTTTTGTCATGGCTTAAAGAGACTAAGCCCCTTACGGTTCCAAAATCAAAGGCTTATGAGGCCGTAAACTATTCGCTGAACCAGTGGCCGTACTTTGAGAATATCCTTTTGGACGGTCGTCTAGAACTAACGAACAACCTCGTAGAACGAAGTATACGTCCGTTTACAATTGGCCGCAAAAATTGGGTCACAATGAAAACGGATCGCGGAGCGCACGATAGCTCCATCGTATACAGCATTGTACAGAGTGCTCTGGCCAATGATCTTAAGGTTTATGAATATCTAGTCTATTTATTGAAACAGATGCCAAATACCGATTTCAACCAAAACCCAGAACTGATTGAAAAGTTTGTTCCCTGGTCCAAGGAACTTCCGGCAAACTGTTACAAAACTAAAAATTGAAACTCGTCCAACCTCTGGTTGGGCTTTTTCTTTGCTTAAGTGCTTAGGATTTGACAATTACGACACTTACACCCATACGCTGCGAGTACATTTAACAAAGCTGCTGGAGTAGCCCCCTGCCCTGCTCTCATTTTAGCTACAACATTATTCTGTCGTGCTGAGTCTGTTGCTCCATCAACCAGTTTAATCCCATATTCCTCTTCATAATTATTAAGCGCCCATGTTGCCAATTGAGCAAAAAGTTGATTTTGGTTATCTAAAATCGCTGTTTCAAGGTCATCGGATTGTCTACCACAGGCTTTAAGAAATGCTTTTTGAGTGACAGCATCAGCACCAAGAAATGAAGAAGGAAGCCAACTAGCCATAATATCATACCAAGACATGTAATCCCTCCTAACTACCCTGTGTGAGCGTTATAGTTCCTGGAACTGCTAACTGCTCTTGGGTTAAGGCTACATTAACCGTGGGTGCTGATATCAAACAATCTGAAACACCTTGAACACTCATCATTGCTTTAATGATTGCGGAAACACGCACAATGCCGCCAATTGGTACTGAATTTAAATAATTAATGATGACCTGAGTAACAAGAGGTTGAAGCGTTGCAAACGTATATCCCGTGGCTGGAGTGATTGTTCCAGTGATATTAATTATGTTTGAAGTTGGCGCTTTTGCCTGAGCATCAGCTCCTACAGGACGATTGGCATTTATAACTGACTGGACTTGAGCCACTAAATTAGAAGATGGTATACCATCAGAAGCAACCACAACGTCAACAGTTCCATTTCCTCTAGCTAACGGGAACACTGAGACATTAGTAACCCCCGTCACTTTATCAGCCCAAACCTGATAATCTCCTGGTGTACCACCATCAGTGGGATTTTGAATAGTAAATAAATACCTTGTGCGTAACTCATCATCTGTTTCTTTATTTACCCCGCCAGTTAAACCACTTGTCCCAACAGTAATGGTCTGCAAACCAGATGGCGTTAATCCAACTATCTGAAGCTGTGTTCCTGCAGCAAGATTACCAATAATCCCTACTGCTGTACAAGTTACATTAACCATTCCAGATTCCCATCCACTAGCCAGAGGTGTATCCGCATTCGTTGTGATTGAAACACTTCCATCAAGGGTTGAAAATGTTGTACCTGCAGGGATATCGGTATTAGTAGGACATGGTGTGGAACGTGTAAAAGTAATAGACCCAGTTGCGACAACGCCTGGTTTCCTTACAATCCCTCGCTCTCCAACCCGCAAATCTAAAAATGGTCCTTCACAGGATGCTACGAAAAACAGTTCCACCAAAAACTCAAGCATATACCAATGTGTAGAATAAGCTCGTGCAGTGACATTGATCATCGTCTGAATCTGGGAACCGTCCGTAAAATCGGTTGCTTGTGAACCAGAGGCGAGCATATCAGCTTGGAGTTCCGAAACGATTTGACTATAAGTTTTATACAAGAGTGCTCACCTCCTGAGGGAATTGACCTGTATTTCCATTGGTATCAGTCCATGAATAGAAAATAGACACTGTTCTAGTGTTAGCGTTTGGATTAACTGTAACTTGAACATCTTTAATGCGTGGATCACCTAACAAGCAATTCCGCGCACCTGCTGTCGCTCGATTCACCCAATCTTGGTTATACGGACCCGACAGCATATCGTAAATGGGATTGCCGTAACTTGGGGCATAAAAAAGAACCCCTACTCGCGTGTTGGCTCGTCGCTTTAATGCTTGGTTTAAATTTTCAAGACCAGAGATTGTAGCTATATCACTTGTACCTGTAACCTGCCAGTCCTGGTTTACTGTCTGAAATATGTCAGTTCCATAGATGTCACCCAATTACTCCCCCTCCTATCCAGATGTAACTTTTTGGGAACCGCTAGTAATGGTACCGTTTGCTGTTGTGTTAATGCTAAAGCTGTCTCCTTTGCTGTCTGTCGAACTGTAATTAATTGTCACTTGAACACTATCACCTTTACGTGCTACAGCCGTACCTCCCCCAGCAAGTTCCAAAAGAGGTGTACCAATCTCTTCATCTGATGGAAATAGCTGAGTAATAACTGGCCGATTCAAATCACCATTAATAAAAACAACTAAAACTTCAACACCCTCTTTAGGTAACCAAACACATGAGTCTGCCCAATCTGTATCAAATTTTGCTTCCGGCAAATTAACCTTAGCCTGGTAATTACCTTTGAGTGTTGTTACAATCCCTCGTTGTGGGTAATATTGAAATTGTTCAACTCGCATTATATCGTCCCCTTTGGTACATATCCACTATTACTAACGTCATAGCGTTTCTTAGGATATAAATCTTGTTTGTACTGTGCTGCATCATCTGGGCGAATATTAGTTATCGACAGAGAACAAGTATAGCCGTTTTGTTTTCCATAAGCATGTTTAGCCTGTTCAATATAATAAAGGCTATTAAACCGACCTGCGTCAACCACGTTGATTTTTTTCTCAGCAATATACAACGTATTACCAGGAATATTATTGAATGAACCCGTTATGGCCTGCCGTGAATACTCATGTAAATAATTAGACGCCAGTTGATTAGCTAGCGCTGGTGTTGTCGCTTTGGCATTTGTCATTACTTTTTCTACTATTTGACTACCCATTGATGCAATAAGTTGATCATTTTGAGCACTACCCTCAATTAATTGCTTCCTATAATAATGCCTAACAGTGACCTTGTTGTAAACACCAACAGAACTATCGTCAAATGACATGTCTGAACCTGATATACCATTGCCAACCATAGAAATAGTGTCAACAACAGTATTATCACTCTCTTGTCGTGGGCCAAAATAAAGTTCAAGATCTTTCGTCACATAGCAGACAAAACCTTCCCTGGCTGCACAAGTTTGCAATACATCCCACTCTTGCTTTGACTGATACACGTCACTTTCTACCGAAGAATCAGTTGTAGTGATAATCGGTTTTAGGTTGTATTTTTGGGCAAAATAATTAGCAATTTGACTAGATGTCCAGTTCGTGAAAGCGTAACTATTTTGTGTGTCAATCATGGGAGCTGAATAGTCACGCCCAATCAATTCAACTATCATTCCGTTTTGCTTTCCCCATTTTGGTTGTACCCCATCAATAATACCAGTATGTACATGCGTTAAATCACTAAGATACCATTCAGCCGGATTATTTACATAACCAAAATATACTTTTACCTGTTGTTTTTTTCGAAACCAATCCGATTTTAAGTCATCGTTGACAATAGTAATATCAAAACTATCTGCCGCCATATAAAGCGTGTTATTTACATCACATTTATTAATGTCTTCCGGCATGACAATTTGTCCGTCTACTTCCACAAGGCATCGTGGTTCACCCATTACGAAGTACCTCCTGAAAAGCGCACTGAACTTTCTTTATTCTGCAAATAACTAATGCCATCGGATGTTACTGTAGTAGTTTGACGTGTGCTATAAGCTGAATTTGCGTTCTGTTGATTTGAGGATGTTGAAGGGATGTTAAGAACTTGCCCAACCAATATCAAGTTAGGATTTGAAAGTTGATTTGCCTTTGCTATCGTATTGACTAATGTTGATATGTCGTTAGCAGAAACCCCATTACCTAACGTCCGCTGAGCAATCCCCCATAATGTATCTCCCTGCTTAACCGTATAGGATTGATCTGCATACTGTGCAATTGATTCTGTACTTGTCGCAGATGGTGCCGATTGAGCAGGGAGCGTTGTAGTTGTTGTTGGTTGTTGTGGTGCATTATAACCAGATTTTGGCGGGATAACAATTAAATCAATGCTGAAATCGACACGATCATCCCGAATGTACTTTGGTTGAAAGGAATCAATTCTAACGGTTCGCTGGATAGACCCATATAATAAAGTTTGAGTAAGTCCTTGATCCATTAAAGACTCAAGGGTTTCAGCTTGTGTCCAAGCGTCACTAGTAACAATAGAGCCTGTAAAAGACAGCTTTTTCTCATCAATACCCATATCTTGGTAAGTGGGTATATCTGCTGTTTCAAGCTTATTTATTTTCCGAGTAAAATTGAAGTCTAGACTTTGTTTTGGCGATAATGCAAAGGTGTAATTGCCAATAACTAAGCTTGCTGTTGCCAATATATCACTTCCTTATCTAGTTGGTAGTAACGGATACCGTGAACGTTCATATTTGTCTTGTGTACTTCGTATCTCCTTCGCAGTACCTTCAGGATCAGTTGCTTTAATGTAGTAATTGTGGTTAATTTGAACAGGTGTTCCAGTTCCCCCTCTTCCAGTACCGTTTCCTGCGATAAATGGTGTTCCAGCAGAACCTGTGCGTGTAGCCAATTTTTTAGCTGCAGTCTCTGCAATAGATGAGTTATTATTTACACCATTAGCAAGACCTTGAACAATGTTCATGCCATAACCAGCGAATACCAAAGATGGAGAGTGAATCCCCAAAAAGGACTTAAAGGGACCTGCGATATATTTGTCAGCAAAAGAACTAACCTGGTTTCCTATCCATCCAGCAAAATTGCTAATCCCCTGCCACAAACCCTTTACGATATTACTCCCCCAGTCCACAGCTTGGTGCCAAAGATTTGAGAATGTATTACCGATATTAGTAGCAAACTGTTTCATCCATCCCCAAACTTCACCAATTACGGCACTGACTTGCTTCCAATGTGTGATCATAAGTATGATACCTGCAACCAGTGCTGCGATAACAACAATGACAATTCCAATCGGATTAGCTGTCATAGCTGCATTTACAAGCCACTGAACAGCAGCCCACGTCTTACTTGCGGCAGCAACAGCAAGTTGAGCAGTTTTTATGGCTATCGTTTTTACAGCATTAGCAGCCATAACAATAGTTGACTTACCGATTCCAAGTGCCAACTGTCCTACCGATTTTGCTGCACTTAAAGCACTTGAGCCAAAGGACTTCATTGCACTTGCACCAGTTTTTAGAATTGATAAACCATTACTCCCTATCATAGAGCCGATATTTAATGCTTTAGATCCTACACCTTTTGCAATTCCCCATCCCTTTTGGATAACCCCGCTATTATAAATCCCTCTACCTAACTTAAGACCACCCTTTACAATGTTTGAACCTGTCCGTAATGCCCCAAATAATTCTTTAAGTGGTGCCCCGACAGCAATCTTCGCGATGCCACTGCCGATCTTAAACGCTGCTAAGCCTCCCCAAATCTTAGCAAGTGTTTCCACTAATCCTTTATGTTTATCAATAAAGTTTTGAAACTTTGGTAGTTCATTATTGAGAGCAGCAAAATCTTTTGTAAGTGATGGAAGAAGCATCGTACCTACTTGACGACCAAAGTCAGCAAGAGTAGAAATAAATGTTGTGAATTGTTGACTAACTTTTCCCTTATTTATTTCTACGCTTTTATCAATATTCGGTACATTTGCCATCTGCTGTTGCATTTGTGCAAAATATTGGGGATTTTGAGCTACGGCTGAAGCAATGGCCTGCCCTTGTTGACCAAAAATACGGGTCATTAGAGCGTTAAATTGCTCTTTGTTTCCCATTTTTTGATATGTTTGTCCCAACACACTAAATATCTGATCTGCACCAACAAGATTACCCTTTGAGTCATGAAAAACGTCTGTAGCACTTGTAATGTTCCCTTTTTTATCTTTCTTAACATTATTTAGCCAGCCCATTTGATCAAATGCATTCACAATAGGCGCCCCCATTTTTGTTCCCATGTGAAGCATTGGGTTTAATCTTTGGAAAAAGTCCTTAAGATTTGTTCCACCCATAGACCCCTCTAAACCATAACGTGCAGCTAAACCCTGAGTAAGCATAATGTCCGATGGAGTGAGACCTTGAATGGTTCCAACCATGTTAAAATATTTTGAACTCTCCGAAAGAGTACCTACATCCGAACTTGTAACGGTTGAAATGCGGTTAACCTGTTCGGCTAGTTGTTTTACCTTAGTAGGGTCCATGGCTATTTGCAACTGTTCGGTCATTTGCGCAAATTGTTTAGCCGTAGTTTGCGGATCTGCACCATTCCGATTAGTTTCAAGCTCAGCTAAATAAGTTGCTGTGGTTCCAACGCCCTGAATTTTATTGTAATCCATACCAGCTTTGGTTAATGCCTCATCAATTCCGAGAACCTGACCAGTGTTAAATCTTGTGTTTCGCATTGTAGTTTGTGCTTGACTAGTTAAAGTGTTAACTTGATTATCTGACATTCCTGTTAATTTTAATTGTGTTTGTGTATCCTGAACACCTGCAGCTGATTTTACTGCAGCTATAATAGGAGCTGCCATAATCGCACCAGTGATTAAATCGTGAGTACCAGACTTAACAAGTTTATCCATGGTTTTTTGAGCACTTTTTAACTTATTGCTAAATCTATCAATTCCCGAAATTGCCCCGTCAAACCAAGAACCTCTATTTGACGTAGCATTAACTGCATTTATTTGTGCCTGAAGAGCCTCAACCTGTCTTGAAGCTTGTTGAATAACTGGTGTCATCTCGTTTACTGCCCTAATTATCATTGATACCGTAAAATCAGAACCAGCCATTATTAATTCCACCTCCTCCATTTGACGTATCCACAACAAAGCCGCTTTCAATTGAAAGCGGCTTGACTTCTAAATACGTCTATTCTTTATTCAGCTCATTTTGAAGCCATTCAAAAGATTCCCACATAGCTTCTTTTAGTTCGCTGTCAAGGCTAAGCCAGCGTTCGATGGTACACTGGCAAGGTTTTGCGAGCTGGACCCATCGGTAGAGATCAAGCTCCCGAGCAAAAAAGCTGCTTTGGCTTTCGCATCTTCCACTTTGGCTTCAGTCATACCAAACATTTCATTGATGACAGCTTGATAATATTGAACGTCCATATCATCCCAATCATTGAATAAATTTTTATAGTTTGGATCAGGTGTTTTTCCATCGACTTCGGTAACTACTTTGGCCTGAACATAGCTATTAATCAATAGTGTACCAGTGACAAAGTTATTTTGATCCATTGGTACCATTTGGGTAACATTCATCCGATCTAACCCTGTTGGACGACGAAATTTAATAATTTTACCTGATGGTAATGTTAATGGTCCATAAACTTGTGACATAAAATATTCCCCCTCTTATTAATTTACTTATGCTTCAATGATTCCCTCAGATTTAAACGATAAATCGCTAGTTACAACACCTTTACCTTGTTTAATAGCAATTTGCGTTTTATCAAATATGGAACCAGTAAGTTGATAAGTTCCATTTAACCCTTTATCCGGTGCATTAATAGTGCATGTAATAACAAATCTTGGACTCGCCGGGACGTTCTGTCCTGGCTGTAGATTTCCCGTTCCAACGGTAGCGGCCACAATATTCATGTCAAGCCAGCCACGTTTAAGCTTCCCATCAAGAGTGATATCGCCATCCAATAAGATGGGCATTCGGCTATTGAGCGTTTGATAGGTCTCTACGGCATTGTTGATATTAAGATCCATCTCTTGCCACTCACCCGCAAGTTCAGGCCCATTGGGACCCATTAGAGCCGCCGATACATCATGCCCCTGTACTGGTCTGTTGTTCATGATCAATCACCTCTCTCTCAATTTTTACAGGTTGCTTATTTTCCTGTTCGCCTAGTTTTATTAAACCAATCGGGCATATAGGTAAACAAAGGCCACACTCAATGCAACCTTTGCCTATTACGGCTTTACCATTATCAATGGATATTGCCTTTATTGGGCAAACTCTTGAATTAACACATTTACCACAACCAGGACAATGTTCTAAAATAATCATACTCATTTTGATATCGCCCCACTCCACTGCGCGATATAGTTGTCAATAAAGTCAGCAGCAAAAAGAGGTTGTACGCTAATTGCGGTTATAACTCGTCTTTGATTACTGGTATCCCTATTGGCTGTTGTTGGTTGATAATCAGTGATTTCGCCATTATCAACCTTTGCTTTACGCAAATGCTCATCAATCCAAGTAGACAACTGTTTTGGTAGATTAGGATTTGTATTTGACTTTGCCCACTGGGTACCAATGTAAATCTCAGTCTCCAATTTATCAAACTCACGGCGAACATTAACCTGTGACCAATCATCACTTTTAACATTTGTTGGCATCACAAACATATTCACACCGTTTCTTATTACGAAATTACCTGACAATGGATCAATTGTAATAGGACATACACGCGCTTCAGTAAGTGCATAAACATCGTCATCAGTATAGGAAATTTGTAGACTAGACAAACCTTTTACAACCTGACCTGACAGGCTTTCATATGCCGCAATATTAGAGAGAATGCCGGCAAAACAACCATCTGAGGCCGCTGTTACTCCAGGTAAATCATCATATGCCCCCCAAGGCGAAGACATTATACCTCTTAATCCTTGCAAAGTTGCCATTGCTGTTTCAGTAATTGCCGCACTTTGATTGTTGGGCATATTGAGAATCGGAAAGCACAACCCATTCGCGACATTAGTGTTTGCTCCAATGGCAAGAAGTGCCGCCTGAACAGTTGGACTAGATTGCTGTGCTGCTAAAATAATATGTATTGGCACATTCGCAAAAGCGTTAAGTCCATTAACATAATCAGAATCCTGAGTAGTCGCGCCATTATCTCCACCAGCAAGAGAAGTTGAACTTATTGGTGCAGGTAACGCACCTGCTCCTGTTGCAGCAGTTACATTTACATTTGGATCTATAACCGTGTTTAGGTTAGTCAGTGTCAAATTATCATAGGTTCGAGAAGTATTGTCTGCTATAACGATCAACTTGACCGTGTTAGAAGCAGTACCTGCTTGCCAAGAAACTGATATTGGTTTTGTTCCAGGATAATTTGCAGTTACAATCACAGACGGTTTGCTAGTTGAGTCATTACATGTAAGTGTTGCCGCTTTTGCTGATGCCCCTGCAACACGAATGACTGTTACATCTGCATTGCTATTTTGCTTATAAATTCCATGTAAGGATAACCAACCAGTTAACCCCGCAGTGTAACCTTGGAAGGTTTGTTCCAACATAGTTTCCGAGTATCCACGGATGGGAACTCCCACAGGCCCCCAACTAAAAGTACCAACAAAACCGATTCGCCCCAGATTTACATTCGGCTGTTGGTTTGTGTTTTGTGGTTCTTCAATAATGTCTATTCTAGGTACCACATATTGTGGTTCTTGCATAAATTTAACCTCCAATCGTTATGGTTTCGTTAAAATTAATCTCATCCATTGGCTCAGACGGTGTAACTGGACGAGTACGAGACGAATAATATACCACTTCCCAAACTGCTTCACCTAAATGTAGTAATTCGGTTGTACTTGCATTATAAGTGGCAAATTCCCATTCAGATAGGAAACTATCATCAAGAAAACCTCCCAGTCTGGGATTATCCGCAGTCAAAAGTAGTCTTATTTCTTCCGCTAAGGCACGAATACGAGATTCACCATTCTCAGGGTCTATATCCTGAAGACCAATACCGATATGAATTTGGGCATTTACTTCGTCTTCGTCGTTGGTATACGCTTTAAATTTTTGCTTAGGTACCCAAACGCTACAACTAGTATCTATGCCTGGTATCATCCCCTCGACCTTGTGATAATCTGCTATGAGTTCAGGGAGTGAATTGTCAGCCTTAATAGTAGCTACTAACGCATTAAGAATATCATCAAGCATAGGCTCACACTCCTTCCCGAATAAACTGCATAGTCAGGCCCCTAATAAGAGTAATATCTTCAGGTTGAACCGTAAGGTAAGGTCTGGCTGGAATCTTACGCTCTGGAATGTTTGCAGAACGCCGAATAATTATTCCGTCAGTAGTAGGAATTGCAAGTGCCTTTTTATTAGTAGGCATAATGGTCACAGCTCCGATAGTTCCACCCAACTGGTGAATTCGGGCATAAGGTAGTGATGAACCAATTTCCACACTCGTTTCAGTGACAGCTCCAAGCATAATGCTTTGGCGAAGTTCTCCTGACTGAACTAAAATCTTATGTCCACCAACATCCCTTTCAACCCGATCAGATTCAATTTTGCTCTTTGTAGATGATTTTTTTGCATTCTGCCATCGTTTTGTATTCTGAGCTTTTTGGATGGCGACTGCTTGATATGCGGCAACTGTCTTTGCACTTAAAGGTTTCCATTTAGGACGTCCTTCGACCGCAAAATTTTCATGAACTGAAGCTATCATAGCAAGGCCAATACGGCTCATAAGCGGACTGAGGTTAATACTGCGCTCTGCCATAGAGGTTAAAATTGTACTTACTTCCTCTAGTCCAACTGCTTGAATTTCTACTTTCACGGCCATTCCCTCACATTCGAAAGTGGTGACTGAGTAGCCCAATTAAACCGCTTTAAGCGCCCCTTCATATGCTGATTTTGGTGTGGAGTTGTGGACGCCACAGCTCTTCGCATCTCCGGTACGTCAGGCTGTTGTTTTACCACATTTTCGAAGTCATCCAGCGTGGAATTTGTCAGGACATGCTCCAGGTCTGACTCCGCACGCTTACGATAAACCTCTGCCATTGGTGTATTTTCACGGTAATTCACGCCTGAAAAATGAGTCTGACAAAGTAAAGATGCTGCCATATCTGCTACAATCGAATTAATAATTGGCGGTACTGGATCAGCAAGAGGTATAACGTAATGAGGCTGTAGCAAGTTATTTAATCTCGCCACAGCCTTATTGATAAACGTTTGTACGTAAGCATCTGTAAAAGTTGTTGTTTGAAAAAGTTTATTCAAAGCTGTTACATCAGATGGTAAACAATAGGACATAAATCCCCCTCCTAGTTAGCTGTTCCGCTAATGTACCAGTTAGGATGATGTATTCTGGGCAAGCCATTGATACCAACAGTTACATCCACATAAGGATTTTTCTCATTACCTGATTTATCTTCGATTGCCGAAAACTTACCAGGCTGAGGATTATCCATACCACCATTTTGGAGCGCGAGGGTTGTACAGAAATCCATTCCTACTTCTCCACCCTTACCTACGCCAACAAAACTATTTGAAGGTAAAAATTGAGTAAAACTCTTACCGTCAGAACTGTAACCCTCTGCATAAACCTCGAATTTAATTTCAGGAAATAGGATTTGGAGAGCTTTAGTAATATTTGAAGCTGATAGATTTACTGCATAAACACTCTGTTTAAGCATATCCATAAGAGTTGCATTAGCCGCTAAAGCTTTAGCAACTTGATGGCTAATGTAGATTGTATCGAGAACGGCACCAGTTCCAAAATAGAGTTCCTGAAGCATTGAAATATCCTGAGCTATATTCTGATTGGGATTACTTGCCCAAGGTAATGTAACTTTATTACTTGTTGGAATCTTATAATCGACCGTGTAGTTTACCCCATTATCATTAACCTGGACTTTCCCATTAACCAAAGCAGCCCATCGTAGCTGTTCAACCCGAGTATCAAGACGTGTATTGAGTTCTGTAGCTCTACGCATAACACGAAGTCGTCCAGCACGTTCGTTATAGGTTCCCTCTTGTCGAGCGTAGAGCAATTCTTCTTCGTTAATTCGGTATGTCTCACGCCAGTAACCAGTCGCATATTCACGAATAGACTGACCTGTTAGTGTGGCAACTTTTGGCTCTGCATTAAGAGCGTGAGGAGGTGTAATCCCGTAAGTTGCGTTGATTACATCGACTTGAATCCGCGCTGCATAAGCAGAAACAATAGGACAGAATTCCATACCACGATATTTTGTTGGGTCCGTGATGATATTACGAACGATATGGTTAATTTCCTGAGTCGTTGGAAATGTTAAATTAGTCATTTTTTATCACTCCTATACCAATAAAATATTATCCGCTACACCGTTGATGGTGTAAGGAATGGAACGGGCTTTAAGATCACCTAAAACAATGGAATCAATTCCAACAAGCTGTGATTGTACAAACTTACCAGCCACGTAAGCATTAGAAATCTTGTTCGATACAGCATCTAAGACCACATCTGCCAAAACTACCAAAGCTTTTTGTGAACCATCTGCAACAAAAAACCAGTCGTTAGCAGCTAATGCAGTTGTTAATTCCGTTTGTACAGTGATGTTATCACTATTGATTGCAGTAATAGTACCAAGTTGCTGAACAACTCCAGTTGTTGCGCTCATAGCTTCTACTGTTTGACCAACAGTAAATTTAGCACCTGTCCCTGTCGCAACTGCAATTACTTGTGGATTTGCTACTGCAGTTGCCCCTGCAACAGTAGTACGAGTAACTGGTCTGAATAATCCATCAGAGGTTCCCGCACCAAGAATAGTACCCTTGTCCAAATTACCAGTATTTGGTGCAATGGTAATGGTAATTCTATCTTTAATGTGGTGGTCTGCATTTAAAATAATTTGCTTATCGCTAAATTGTAAACCGTCTACTTCGCCTGGAACCGCTGGATTCCAATTATCTGTCCAACTCATTTTTTATAAACCTCCTCGAAATTAAATTAAAGAATTTTATATTGACCTTTCTCATCGACCGTATAACCTAGTTCACTCATTGTCTCATCTGCCAGTTTTTTAACCGCTTCTGGAGAATCAATTGGCGGTGGTGTGGTCTGTTCGCCTACTTGAGACAGTTTAATACGACTAGATTCAGGAAACGCATCAATCGAAGCATAAATTTGCTCAGACACTGAAACGGATATCTCTTGACCTTTGTCATCAGCAAGTTTAACAATTTTTTCGCCATTATCAGCTAATAAAATTGGACGGTATTGACCCAACACTGCCGGAGGAATTCCCTTTGCTGTATATTCAGCTAATTTACGTTCGACTTCAGCAGTACGCAACTGTACTTGTGTTGTTGCTAATTGCGTTTGCATTTCAGCTAATTTGATTTGCTCCGCTGTTTGTGTTGGTGACGTTACAGTAGTATTTTCTTGAATGATTGTCATTTCTTCAGGTTTTTTCCCTGTAAAAAAGTCTGCTAATTTACGTAGAAATCCATTGGTTTCTTTTTGTTGATCTAGTAATTCTTTCATTTCTTCCATGTCTGGTCTAACCTCCTCGTAATCTAGGTAGAATACATCTGGTTGATCTGCTAGTGCTCTAGCTTCTGGCAAATTAGTCAAAAATGGTTCATTCGTAAGAGCTAATGCTAAAAGCACTGCACCTTTAAATGAACCATCTTCTTTGCTTTGATAATTTTCTTCGTATTCTGGACTTGCATATCTAAAGCGTCCATTTCTGACAGCCTCTACAACCTGCGTATTCGTTGGATCAGCTAAGGCATAAAGTACATCACCCTCTTGCTGAAGGTCTTGAATCCATCCCTCTGCAGGAACATCTCCCCAGCTATTGCCAGTCCCTTTATCGTGACCAATCCTTACAAATGGGTCACGCCCAATTGTTTTAGATTTGAAGTTTTTTATCATGTCATTAAATGTTTGTTGGGACATTTTAAGAACGCCATATTTTGGATGTTTCCATTCTCCAATACGCCCAACAGGTATTTTCATTGGCCTATCTTTATTTATTTTTATCACCCCTTTCAAATTAAAAGAGTCGCCTATTGGCGACTCCTCTTAGTCAATTATGTGATATTTTTAATGCGTAGCACGCAGATATTCTTTTGGAAAATTATTGTTTTCGGCGAAGTCAACAAGCGAGAGCATAGCACGTTTACCATCAAATCCAGTCGGATCGTCACTAGCTGGCTTTTCAACTTTTCCTTCACCAGTAGTAGCATCATAAAACAATATCCCAAAATCACCCTTGCATTCTGGTTGATATTCATATCTAATTTTTCCATTATCATTACTCAAAAACCTCAATAAGACCATTATATTTCACCTTTTTCATGCTTTAGTGCGGCAGCATAATTATACCATTTTTGGGCCTCATTGTGAGCATTAATATAATTATTTCCTTGTTTCATAAGTTTTGACTCATAAAGTTCATGATTCAACAGGATGCGATCACTTTCTTTTATGTTTTTACCCTCTATCAGACGCTGCCATGCAACAGCCATTTCATAATCAGGATCAAATCGCCTATTAGGGCCTTTATCACCCATATCATGTATATCATTAAATACGTAATTTTTTATAGCCTGAATCTCTGCTTTACTCATTCCACTATTTTTGGCAATAGCTGTAACATCACTGTTTCTTTTCCTTATAGCCTCATAATACACCTTTGCGTGCTTACGTTGCCTTTTATATTCAGCATCTTCGTCTTTAAGACGAGCACCTGTTTTTAATCCCGAACCCGTAAAAATTTTCCCTGATGACGCTGGCGTATTTTCTGGGACCCATCCTTTAGGCAATGGTGCTACATTTGACCAATTCAGAGCTTTTGGGGTCATTAGTTGTGGCTGTAATAAACTGAATACAGGGGAAAGTACACAACGACATCTTCCATGCACTGGTGGGATATCCGCTCCAATGTCATCAATCGGAGCTATTAATCCATTACGACTAGAGCAAATTTGACACGTACTTCCATCCATCACAGCTCGATACTGAACATAATCAACGCCATTACTTCGATATTGTATTAATCGACCATGATTGTATGCATATGTAGTTTCTGTTGTCACAATCAGACTAGCACGATTCATATTGGATTTTAGCAAATCAGCAATTTGTTGTTCTGCCTGTGGTCTGGTAATTTCACCTGTCAAATGTTTTAATAAAACTGATTTAACCCCACTCGTAGCATCATTCTCTACCTCACCAGCTAAAGTAATAGCACGATTTTGCAAAACTTTTATAGCATCATGTGGAGTAAAATCCTGACCAGCTGCAAAAACAATTTTTGGTAAGTCAGCAAGTTTGCGCCTATGAGCGTCTAATATGGCTTTACAATCCTCATCACCATGAGCTTGACCTGATGTAAACGATGCTATGGAATGCTTTGTTAAAATAGATGACAGGCGCTGTCCAACTGTTAGATGAAAAGCATGGATGGTATGCTCATCCGCGCCAATTGGTATCTGATTAAATGCAATGTGCAACCAATAATCATAATCTTTGAGAAAATAATATTCGCTGTCTATTAGATGCTGTGTAACTCTACGCTCCCATTGGTTCATACGGGTGCCTCCCGTACAGCACCACGTTCAGGTATATCTGGTAATGGTTTAGCTGAACTACCTGATTTCCCTTGACTATTTTGATCCTGACTAGGTTCCGCACGTAAATAGTGGTTATATTTCCCCATGAGGGCAGCAGCTTTACTTGGGTCTGGTTTAGGATCTAATTTTCTTTCTGGAAAACCAAGCGAACCCCGAACATGATCAAAATCTTCTTGGTGTGCAGGATCTAAAAAACCTGAATTTGTCATTTGCATAAAGATACCTGCGATAACATTCCTATCTGTTTCGCTCATTTCTCGTTCCGGGAACTCGCCATAATTCTTCTGAGGGCCAAAATTCATTTCAATTAGTGGCCGCACAAGCCATTCCAGGAGTGTTTCGGTCAGTCGTTTGTAAATGCTGTCCAGCATCATACCATACATATCAAAGTGTGCTTGTCCTAGAGCGTAAGAACCGGAATTCTGACCTTCCTCAAATAGTAAAGACGGAACTAACATAGAGCGGAAAATAGCTCTATTTAGATAATTGATAATCCCAGTAAATGCATCACCAACTCCTGCACCAGTCCCTGAAAGCGCCTTTATGTCAGCCTTTTGATCACCTGTTCCACTTCCCATAACAAGTCCTGTGCCATTTTGGATATTAGCCAATAATCTAGCCATATAATCAATCTGTTGGATTCTATTTTCTGTCCCATCTTCGCTGTACGGACGGTCAGGATCTCGAATATCATCATTGGGTACCATAGCGGCAATAAGTGGTGTTCCAAATTTATCCACCGAATTAACCCACATTTTTAAAACCGGATCTTTCAATAGCCAATTCTTTCGAGCTGATCTTAACTGAGAGGTACCATACCAGTTACCAAAGCGCATGTTATGACTATAGACTATACACTTATTTCGTGGAATCTTTACTGGAGTACCAGCAAACCATCGAAATTGCGTAATCGGTTCATCCTGATCAAGACGCCCTGTCTCTTTGTCGATGTTGAAAAACACTGTTCGAGGGTGATATGTGGCAATGTAATCCCAGCGCATTTTAGCTCCATCTGGCTTATACACGATCTCTGACCCACTGTAACCAGCCCAAATTGCACTTAAGATATCAGCAACCGTCTCAACGAACGTGCCTTGCATACCTTCAAAACACTCATTGACAAAGGTTTCTATTTGTGGATTTAACTCATTCCTGTACATATCAAGCTTGTTCAGCGTCGACAAGATCATAAACTCAATCCCTGCGGCAACAGTTTCATCCGAATCAAGCATTCTTTCGTATTCAACCACATTTGCGCTATCTGGGTTTGCAATAGCCTTGTCGAACAAAGTAAACGTAGTATATAATTGTGAACCTATCTGCCCAACAATCTTACTTGAAATTGCCAAAATCTATCACCTCCCTTACCATTTGATTCTACTTACTGCTGATTGACCAACAACTCTACCAACTAAACTAATACCATTAGGAGCAATCTCTGAAAAAGCATCAGAAGAAGCATCCACCACATCATCATGAGCACCATCAGGAAAAGACTCTAATTCTGTAAAATAAGCCTCGTTCCATGAACCTGCTAAAATTAAAACATTCCCCGCTTGCCATTGGGAAGAAAACGGTTCTGCGCGAGTAATTTTATCACCAGAAACACGTAAAGTTTTAACGGAATACCCTGCTAAAAACTTAACATAGGATTCTGCTTGTTCTTTACCAGCTTGTCCAGGATCTTGAGGCAAACGAATTTTAGTGCCAGGATACTTGAAACGATCTGACTCAGCTGTATCTTTTACCTTTTTGCGTACATCATTAGCTCTCCATCGACCATAAACTACATCAAGCACTATGTATCTACCATCATCTAACCTACCAATTAAAACTCCTGCTGTAGCGTCAGGTGAGGGATTTTCAGGTGTTGGTATTGTAGCTGCTAAGTCCCATGCACGACATATCTTAACTATTCGTCCTGGAATACTTGTAACTATTTGATCTTGATCACGTTTGAAATACATACCTGCTGAAGGTTTGATTTTCCAGTTTCCAAACAATAACCGACCTTTTTCCACGGATGATAGAGCATTGAGATTTGCGAGATATCCAGGGTCCTGCTCAAGTAGGATCTTGTTGTCATGGATTGAAGAAGCAATAAACGTAAAAGACTTTGTGTCTTCAACCCTTACGCCGTATTTATCTGCTAATTCTTCACGATTGTCTGACCATAAAACTTTATCATCAACGACAATAAAATATCTGATAACGCCTGAGCGCTCAGGTATCGGATAACCTTTATCATCAATCCACCAAGCTATAAATTCTCCTACCCATGAATCAGCTTCTGGATTGGTTGTTGCCCTGATATACGGCTTTACACCACAAGTCGAACGGTTACGAGAAAACATATAAAAAAACTGTTTTCGGGTAAAATGTGTCAACTCATCAAAGCAAATAAGCGGGATCTGACTGCCCTGCCAACTATGAATGTCTGCCTCATACTGCAAATGCGCAAAGGACACTTTAGCACCACTTGGAAAAACCATGACTGGTCTTGGTGTTAATTTTGGGGTTGCTCCCTTTAGTGGATACAACTCGCAAGCATTATCCCATAAACCACCTTCGGTCATGATTTGATTTGAATTACGTCTAAATATCACTGAGCCAAAACGAGGGTTATCTGTATGCCTTATGTTTTCGAGTAGTAAAGCATAGGTTTTACCTAACCCCCGCCAGCAGCTCCACCGTAAAGAGCAATATCCGCTGTTGTATCCAGAAACATTTTCTGTGGCCCTGGTTGTGGTTTAAATTTAGCTTCCAAGTCAGCTTGTTGTGCGCTTAGTTCTAATAATTTTAATAATTCTACTTCTTCTTTTGGAGTCAATGGCATCGGCATCACCTCACATTCAAATAAAATTATCATTTTAATTCCAATAAAAAATAGGCTTATTTAGCCTGTTTTTGTTTGCATCGAATGAGTGTTGATTTGCTTATTTTGGTCATTCTCTCAACTTCGTTATAAGAATGATGTTTAAGTAACTCTATGGCATGATTTAATTGGTGTTGCGTATACTTTGGGGGTCTACCGTCTCTAAAACCGTTTTTAGTACGTGCTATCTCTTTGCCAGCTTGAGTACGTTCGATAATCATATTTCGCTCAAGTTCAGCAACGGCTAATAATGTTGTTAAAAAAAAGTTTCCCATTGCCGTATTTTCGAGCAAACCAACATTAAGGACATGTACTTTAACATCTTTTACAAATAGCTTTCGGACAACCTCAATACCTTCAGTCACATTTCTTGCAAAGCGGTCTAATTTGGTAACAATTAGCTTATCACCAGATTGTAATTTATTTATCATTTCATCAAATTTTGGTCTACCAGTTGTTGAACCAGTATATTGTTCCTGAATTATGGTTTCACAACCTTCTTGCTTTAACAAATTAACCTGTTCTTCAAGGGAATTTCCATTAACTTGTTTTTTAGTTGATACCCTTGCATAACCATAAATCATGACTAATTCCTCCATATTCATTATGAATATAACTTTTGACACTACTCTATACCCATATTTTAGTGGATAGGTTTTACGGTGTCAATAGTTAACACTTTTGAATATAGATGAAAGATATTTCTACTCACTTCGTCTATCTAATAGTTCCTTAATTCGTTGTTCTCTTTGCTCTGTTGTCATGGCTTCCATTTGAATAGGCCCTCCATCTTTGCCTGTAAACTCCTTGCGATCAACAAACATGCCTAGATGTTTACCGATTTGAATTAGAGCACTATCTTTCCCATAGAGCTTAAACTTAAACCCATCTTTTTTACTCAACGATACTTCTGAAATATTTCGAGTGTCTATCGTGTCACTGTTTTTTACTTCAATCTGAGTTTGACCTTTTTCATCAGTGTAAAAACTAATGTAATTTTTGATATCATCAAATGCAATGTTGGAAAGTTCCTCTAACACCCTCTCGACTGTCACCATGTTTCTTTCCTTGAGTTCATTGGTTAGCTCGGAAATCCTTGCCCTAACCTTTCCTTTTTTAGCCAATAAACATGCCTTTTCGTCTATCGTTTTATCTGCCATATTTGAAGTATCAAATGCTTTCTTATACGCTTGTCTTTGTGATAAACCAGCGAATAATCCCTGAACAAACTCTTCTTGTTTAATTGTTAATTTATCCTCCACAATCTTCACCTCACTTTATACCATTATTTTTAATCAACTAAATCACTGCTTAATGACAAAATAAAAAGAGCCTCGAAAGGCTCCAGAATGAATTCAAATACATAATCTAGTTATGTCGATAATTAATCTCCGTAAAAGATCTAATTATTTCATTTAAAGCTTCAAGGTCAAAATTTAACTCTAATCTCTTGTTATCCAATTCTTTAATTTTATCTCCATATTGATCTTCAAGATTACTAGCTTTGTTTTTTGCCTTTTCCATTTCAACTTCCCATCCGGATTGTCCATTTATAAATGCTCTATGTTTATATAATTCAAATAATGCCAATTGATCAGCAATTTCATCCTTCATTTTCCTTATTCTTTCATTAATATCCTGAAGCTCTGAAGATTTCGTTTCCCTAAGTTTCTCTAAAGCACGATTAGTTTCTTCATCATAATTAAATCTCACTTTTTACCATCTCCCCTTTTTACCAATTCACTTCGACAAAAAGAAGGAATATCCTGCAATTTATAGAATCAAGTACTTTATCTTTAAATGAAATGAATACAGGTGAGGGGGTTACAATTTGGAAGAGTCGATTTTCTCAATTAATAATTTAGTTAAATTTTATACTAAAAATTTAAGTTATTATTCTTTAATATTCAAGCCAACAATGAGGAAAAGAATTATAACTTTATTTACAATATGCTGTTTGTCAGTTATTTCCGAGTTGGTTTCTATGTTCTTTTTTGCTTTTACCCATAATAATCATTGGACAATAGCAGCATTTACAAGTGGGATTATTTGTATATTTATATTTCTAATTTTGCTATTTCTTAAAAAATCAATCGAATCTAAATTTCCAAATAATAGAACATATGATCAAATTCGACTAATGGCTTTGATTGCATATTGTAAGTCTCAAAATTTATCTAGAGATGACTTAGAAAAGACCAGAGATATATTAACTAGAGAAGAAAAACGAGAATATAAAAAGTTCTCGTTTATTATACCTGGATCAATAATTATTTTACCTCTTTGGAATGCTTTTCTCACTAAGTTATTCTCTTTTGCTAAAGATACTCACTCTGCTACTGGTTTGTTCTTGGGAATGTCTACTACTATTATCTACTTATCTATCACCTCATGGTTATCTTACAAAGTGATTTTCGACATTTTTATTAATCAGAGATTTTTTAAGTTAAGGTCAACTATTAGGGCAATTGAAGAAATTCTCTTAAATCATTATGAAAAAATTTAAACCTAAAGATATATGAAACCTATTACACTAGAGACTCGAAAAAATTCCTCTTAACCTTTAGTCACCCTTCGCCAACTCCCTTAAAGTCTTCTCATATTTCTTCAGCATATCTTTAATCATTTTTTTTATTTGTCTCTTGATCCAATTGATTAGGTATAGTTTTAACTTTGTTCTTTTTCCTCTGCTTTCTCAATCTGACCAACTCGTCATAATCTATAAATCCTCCATCACGCTTAGACCATGATACCCAATGAAAATCTACATCAGGATATAACCCTTCAAACATCTTTCTTTTCATCAATGCCAAACTATCAGGATTGCCTTTCGTATCAATTACTTCAACTCTGCCGTCACTGTATGTGACCTTAAAATCAGCAATATAAAAGATGGGAAGGATTTTCTTCCCATCTCGTTTTCTAACATAACCATTGAATAATTTATATCTAGGCTGAAGTTGGATTGAAAAAACCTTACCTTCAGCCTGTAACTCAAGTAAATGTATATAAAAATCTTTTTCCAATCGGGAATCAAATATCATCCCGTTATAAGTGCGGTTTACTTTACCAGTCTCAGATAAATCTACATTGTGCTTACTTCTTTTACCCATTGTTTACTTATCTTCGTTATCATTTTGTATTGCTCGATACATTCTAACAGTTGTTGAGTATTCTTGAATATAAAAACATGTTTCCCAACTTTTTCTTTTGATTCTGGCATTGCCAAAAGCTTAAATCCTTTGTACATACAAAATCCTGCCATACGTTGGCTTCTCATTACATAAAAATCGAATCCAAATTTATCTTCACTCATATTCTTAAAATCCCCTATATGTTTAATCTGTATCAATAGTGACACTAGGCCACTTCTTTTGTGCCTTAATTAATCGCAAATAACTTACACTAATTCCAGTCTCTTTTGAGATATCTTCTAATTTAACACCTTCAGCCATTTTAATTTTGACCTTCTTAATTAACTCGGCAGAATATTTGGCATTCCCATTAGATTCACCTTTTTGGGCAGCACTCATTTTACTCGTATCTTTTACTTTCGTCCGATGTGCAGGAGTCGTTTGAATATTGATCAAATGCCATCCTTCAATCATCGGAACATATTTAAAGTAATATGCCTCGCGTTCCTCAAGCAAATCTTCACTACATTCCTCTATTATTTCCCATTTAATATTGTCAGGGTTTTGATTATAACTATCTTGAAGTTGAGAATATTTATGATCTCCAGCTTTCAAATGACTTTCGTGACAACTGAATCGCTTTGCTATATTATCAGAGCTGCCAACATAAACTGCTCCGCTAATAACATCCTCAAGTTTGTAAACACCACATTTGATACCACTAATTTTTGTCTTCATAGTAAATTTACCACTCTCTTTCATTAGTTTTTTTTGCATTAAAAAGAAAAGGTACGTCAATAATGCCGTACCTTTAAACTAATTTAATTGATTTTTGCTATATCTTTTTCCAACTCATCTAGCATAACATCAAACTTATTAAACTTTTTATCCAACTCACCCAATCGCCTTAAAATCCTGTCAAACAGTTGGTTCATATAATCAGTTTGTAAATCATTCCTAAACTCAGTAATCGAATCATTAATTTGATTGCAGTTCTCAATCATGCCATCATATGGAGTTTTTGACGTATTAATTATGGTTTGATTCAACATACCTAGCATTTTCTTATAAAATGTTTTATAATGTGTTTCCATGTTTTTTAGAATATTTCCGATATCTCTCATTTGTTTTACACCTCCAGTCTTTTAGTTTTTATAACAAGACGTTTAAAACGCCATGTTTTTGATTTATTTCGTAGTCGGTGAACCTACCCAACGAAAATATTTTTAGATTTTGCTGTTGACATGTAGATTTTTAAATGCTACAATGTTAGTTGGTTATAAGTATTTATTGAAATAGATAAAAAAATAAATCGGGACGTTTTTGTAAACTACGCCCCTATTAATAGCCTTTTGTTGAAACTAAAAAATTCTCTATGCTCTGCAACGTCTCATCCCAAAGGGATTTTTTCCCTTGCCTGAACCTACATAGTAAGCTCGGATCAATATTACATTCATCCGCGATGAATTTGGCTTTAACGCCTCGCGTACTGATAAAATAATTCAACTCATCTTTGATTCTACTCTGCTTTTCATCCACAACTTTTTGATTCTCCTATCTTTATAAAATAATTGTATAAATTTTTTATTGAAATACGTTGACACGAGTAAATTGAATATGATATAATAATTTTTCATTACTATATTCATATAGAAATTATACAAAAACCCGTACACTCTTGGATTAACCAAGGTTGTACGGGTTTTTATTTTTAGAAATTCTGTAAATTTCCATCCATTATTTAAAGCAATTCATAAACACATTTCTATTTTTTTTAATATCAGCACAATACAATCCATTTAATAACTTTCTTTTGTATTTACTATTCATGCCATTAATAGATAATGCTTTACTAATTAAAATTTGCATTGTTTTAGGTTTAATCTTTAAACCACATATATAATTGACAACATCTTTTTGCAATAATTGTTCTTTTAATTTCCATTTTTCATCATCTTTTTTAACTAAACCCTGATTAACTAAACTATTGTGTTCTTTAACCGCATCATCATATTCTTTTATTTTAGCTTCAATTTTGTCTTTTTGTCTGTCATCAGCTTTGCCGTCAATTATTTTAACAAATTTAACACTGTCTATCGTATCTTTGTTCTTACTTCCACACTTTACATCAGCATCAATTACCGCTTGTAAAATACTCATTGGGCAAGGACAATCATAACAATTAATTAAATTATTATCATTAACTTTTTCGTTAATATATTTCCAAAATAAAGGTTTTGCTTTTAAAATTTTAGTAATTGTATTACCATCTTTATTTACTTTAACTTTAATTTTTTTGTCAATACACTTTAATCTACTAATTCTTTCAATCTCATCTCTAACTTTTACACCATACTTACGCTTACTATTATCAATGGCAACTTGTGCCAAAACAGACATAATACAAACAATATCAGCTAAGATTTTTGATTCATCTCCCCAATACCATGACATTGCCAACTGAGCCAAGTTAGAACTTTCGCCAATATCATCTTTTGACTTTGCTAACTCATTATCAATAGTGATTAAAGATTCTATATCGTTTACCCAAGGTCTTGGATCTGTATCAATATCATTAACAATACATGGAAACTTCCTAAATACTCTTTTGGCAGATTTAACAGCAACTCGATTATTCGTAACATAGCAAAAATCTGAATCTTGATCTTCTCCATTTTTTAAATCCTGTTCCTCTGTGCGAACCATATTAACTGCCATAATGTTATTGTTGAAATTGAAATACTTATTCATTAATAGATGCCTATAATTCCTATTGTACCCTGTATTATTTGGTGAATTATGCGGATTTCTAAAACTCGCCAAATATTCACCATCATCAAATAATGGAGCATAAACACTAATATATTCATCGTTAACTGGCAATGTAACATCTTCAAAATTATTATCTACTACCCCACCCATAACCGGAACTTGACCAATTGAATGTAAAAGCATTAAATAAGGGTTACCGACGATTGTTAGATTATCACCAGAACATAAGACTTTTCCATTTCTAACTGTTTTAACATATTTAAAAATAGTTTGTGCCTTAAAATCTCTAAAAAACTTAGATTTATCGAATTCCTTTACATTCCTATATAAATCAATCACCATCTGATTAGCATTCACTTCATTAGCATTTTTGTCAAGATATTGCAAAAAGTATTCATTATCATTTTTTAACCTTTCAATAAATCTCACAGTATCTTGAAGCAATTCCCTCACTTCATCTATTTCTTTCCCTGGCTCCAAATATAAAGTATTAACCATTTGATAACTCATTCTTTGATAACATTGTCCATCACCAAATAAGTTATTGTATTTGCTTATATGGTCTGTTTTACATACCCCAAACACATTACCATCTTCAAATACTTTCTGCTTCCACAAATCATAACTAGCTCCAATATCTATAAATTTTTCCCATTTCATAGCATTTTCTGTTGTTATAAGCAAAATTTCAGATACTCTAATGTGATTACCATATCTATCTTTAACTGTAGCAGAATCATATTTATCTCCAAAAGAATCCATCATAAATTTTTTGATATATGTACGGAAAGCACAGGCTTTGAAAAAATGCTGACGTAACAATTTAAAACTAGAATTATCAATATCATCCCAAAGCGAATCATCCAAAAGTGCTTGACCATCAAACATTATATTTGATACCTCATGTAATTCATGGTCTACATAACATTGACCTTTATCATTAGTTCTAACGATAGCACAATTGGTCTTGAAAAAACTCTTCAAATCATTAACTACCAAGATATTTTTATATGGATCAAGTTTTATTCTATCAACAATATTACTTGCTGTTAATGCTTCATAAGCTGCCATTTCAACTACTTTTGCTTCACCTTCTGGAAGCTCTAATCCCATCCTTTGCCATTTTCTAATATTAATCAGTTTCTTATTTATAAATACTGCATCACCGACACGACTTTTAGAAGGGGTTCTATACCAAAAAACATATTCAATTTTGTCAACTTTGCCTGACCTCTTATGTTCGAATTCTAGTGTAAATCCATCTTTGTAAAGTTTTTCTCTAATACTATCAACATCCATTTTTGCTTTTTCTTTTTTATTTTCATCGTCTAATTTCATACTATTAATTTCAATCTTATTATTTCTTATATCATCTTTTAGTTGCTTTATCTGTTCTATAATTGGTTTTTTATCAACTCTCTTCATTATGACTTTCCTCTGCTCTTCTAAAGATTTAATCTTTTCTTTTATGTTCTCGTTTTCTGCTTGTAATTTTTCAATGTCTTTTATGTTAAGGTTTTTTAATTCAGGGATGTAATTATAATTGAATTGAACAGTTACAATATCTCTAGAAGTTTCTTTATCACTTATTTTTAAACCTATTCTAGTTAATTCATCTTGCAATAAACTATTTGTAAAAACACCATTATACTCTTTGTATATTGGTCTATTTTCTAGATTATTTTTTAATATATCGCTACCTTCAAGGTTCATTATTTTAATTCCATTTATCATATTATTATCAATCCTCTCTTCGTTTTTAATAGAATAGCAAGTAACAGACATTTATCTAAAACAGAACATATATTCATAAATATTCAAACAAATACTATATATAGTGTCTCAAAGGGGCTTAACCTACTATGGATAGAATGTTATCCTTATATTGTAAATAAATATTAAAGAGGTGTTCTTTTATTGGGTAAATGTGTTCTTAATTTTTCATCTAGGAGAAAAAATTTTGAACAACCGACCAAACGAGATTATCCATTAATCAGAGAAAATGTCCTCAAAAATAGTCGCAGCATTGATTTTGAAGAAGCTCGAAGTGAATGGCAATTCGAACAAGTTATCGAAGAAGGGGATGCAAGATTCGACGATCATTGTGAACTTTGTAATCATGCCGGATTAGAAACAAACTATCTAGTTACTAATCAATTCACTCAAAAATCATTGCTAGTTGGAAGCAGATGTATCAAAAGATTTATTAAATTTAGCGGAACACTGACTCAGGAAGAAAGTAACGATGTATTTGATCGTCAGGTTAAACAATTTGAAGCGTCTAAGTATTTACAAAAACTACTTCCCAATATTTTAACAACCCCAACTGGCAATGAAGTTTACAAATTCAGAAGAGCTAGTGAAACAATTCTTATAACACTCAAAAATATTGAAATATCAAAGGTTTCTTGGGAAAAATATCTTAAACTCTTATTTGGTACTTCTCATCCCGATAAGGAACTAATAGAGAGAATAAGACTGGTATTATTTAAACCAAGTGCTGTACATGTTAAAAAGATAGATAAATCGTCAGGAACAAAACAAGGTCAATGGGCTAATGTTACTAAAACTAAAAAGACAAGGGTTACTTCAACACTTAGTAGGTCTGAAGCATATAGAGTTGGAAAACATAAAGATTAAAATAAATTAGAATAAATACTTAAATACACAAACTTTCTGGGGAGTAATTAACTCCCCTCTCTTTTTAATTTTTAAATCAAGATATTGAATATGTACTGTTTATTAAACAAAAATAATTAACAGAAAATATGTCTTTTAACAACAAGAGTTTAAATAGAAAAACCAAATACAGTATTAACAATGTTTTGCGGTTTAGCAAAACATAAATATTAATTCTAATCTTTATATTAATTCTATCTTTATTTATAAGTCTATATTAGTTTATAAATCTATATTAGTAGTAGACACTTTTTGCTATGAAATGTGCATCTGATATTTTAATATTACACATTTTTTGCATTTAATATTTTTTAACTTACACATAATTTACATCTAAATTTTATAGTTTACATATTATTTGCAAATAACGTCTACGCTAGAGCCATGCGGTTTTAAGCTGATTTTTTGTCCTTGTTTAAATCAAGATAGTATTTATTACCTATTAGCCTATTTTTGACGATATAATGATTTGGCAAGTATTGGTCAGTTTCTTCTCCATATTTGTTAATAACTTTAATAGATGGTTGTTCTTCTATTTTGATGAGTTTTTTCTTTTCTAATATTTTCAGGTATTTTTTAGTTGTTGTGAGGCCAACATCCAACACCTTGGATATGTACTCTTCACTCGGATTAGCAAAACCTTCACATGATTCCTGTCCAAAATTTGGATTAAATAAATTGGTCAATAGACATAATATCGTCCATCCAGTGCAGCCAATATTTTTAATTTCATCTTTAAACAAGTCAACATTTATAGGGGTAAACCCTGAGGTCTTCTCTTCATCTTCTTGCTTAAATAATTCTTCATTTAAACTAAAAATAATAAAATCTCCTACATTGACGATTTTGATGTCCTTATCGGCAACTATAAATTCTTGAGAAACTAAATTGTCTAAATGCTTCTTAACCGTTCTGGTGTCGTTAAGATTTTTAACTTTCACATTTATTTTTTTGTCTGTTTTATCTTTTTTGTCCTTAATGGTTAAA
Organism: Desulfosporosinus sp. FKA; assembly: GCF_002196785.1. Classification (NCBI taxonomy): domain Bacteria; kingdom Bacillati; phylum Bacillota; class Clostridia; order Eubacteriales; family Desulfitobacteriaceae; genus Desulfosporosinus; species Desulfosporosinus sp. FKA. The sequence goes on from NZ_NAHZ01000008.1 coordinate 28,722, forward strand.
TCATAATCTATTTTTGTTTCTAAAAATTGCTGTATCTGTTTTATAGATAGATCAACAAATGAGTTTGGGCCTATTTTCATAATAATGTAGCAATATATAGCAAAGGATTCTGTACTTATCCTTTTAAAGTACTCGTTGTTAAGTTTGAATAATTGATTATCTATTTTTATAAATTGTTTCATTCACATCACCATTCCTTTGTTTTATTTTGAGTATTATCCAGGATTTTTTGTTCTCGATCAAACTAGGTGAAATCACATTTGATTTCCACCAACATCAGTTTTTAAAACTATAGCGTGTTCAGCTATTCCATAATGAATAGTTAATAGTTCATCAATTAATTCTTTCTTTTTCGAGCCTGTTGTCATGATTATCCTAGGAAGACTTATATAGTCTTTTTTAGATTCAAGCAATTTAAAAAATAAGTTATATATATTATTTTCATATTCGCCCATTGGTAAATACGAACCAGCATTGTATATTTTGCATAACGCATGGAATACTCCGTCTTTATCACCATGTTTTAAATCAGCCATATCAAGAAGATAGTGTATAATTTCGTGACGAACTGCCTCTTCTAATTCAATCATATCTCTGAAATCACAATTATATATATTTATTACATTTTGTTTCCCCTTGGATTCATAAGATCCATTTTGTTGACAATTACCCATAGTATTTGAAGATCTGTAAAACCTAATTGGCAATATATTAGTATTTAATCCATCAATTGTCTCTTTAACAAGTTGCTCAAAAAACTCTTGAGCATACTTTCTCAGATTATCTATTTTGTGATACTTAGCAAGCTCTTCTCTTATCGATTTATTTATGAGTTCATTATTATTTGTTTCCATTACCTTTAATCTCTCCTCTGCTTTCACAAATTTTTTATTTATGCTTGACAAGAAAAATTTCAACGCATATAATTAGAGCATCAATTACTGAGTTTTACATATTGTGTTCTTGTATAACTCACAACTTCTCAAACAGGCATGAATACTAAGGTACAGAACTGGTAAAATAAAACAGGTACATATTTTATATAAATCCTCCCTTCTCATAAAATTGAATAGTAAATAAAGTGACCTCCAAAAGATAAAGATATTTTGAGGTCTATTAGTAGTTTAGCACGAACATTTGTTTGTGTCAAGGAATATTCCTGCCCCAAATTAGGGGCAGGATTTTGTTGTTTACCATTCCTCTTGAAGTTCAGGGATAAGATTAATTAATGATTTATAATTGTGCAATTGTTGTTGGGTTAAGTTGACTTGTTCTGCTAAATCTTTTTGAGTTAGAGGAGTCTTAAAATAATTTGAAGACTACTCTTTGTCAAATTGATTTCCCCTATTACCACCATTTTTTATAACCAACTAACTCTACAAATACCAAGTGCGGCGGTTTTAGAGATAAATCCTTTATCCAATGCTTCTTTAAGTTCAGGGATTAGATTCCTTTCCAATTTGAGTAATTCTTTTAATGTAGTTGTCGATATTCCTAGTTCTTTTGCTATCTCATTTTGTGTTAGAGCAGGTGGGCGTGATCCGTCTAGCTGTAAATAATCTTTTCTTTGTCCATCTTTTAAACCAACAAGTTCAACATATTCAGCAATTGCTTTTCTCATCTTTGCAGGATCATTACTCAATCTACCAAAGTTAGCCGCAATTAATTGTCTAAGTTTTAAATCTTCAAGAAATTGGGGTTAATCGCATGGTGGATTTAGTTTGACAAGGTCTTCTTCATCGATATCACATAAACCTCTTATCAGACTTGGTTCATGGGTAAGTAGTCCAATAAATTTCATATTCGGAAAGTTTAAACGTAGTCGGACAAGTCGCGATGAATTAATATCATATTGTTGATTATAGGCTATTAAGGTCTCGGCATATTCAGGATCAAAATCAGGAAACAACTTGGGCATTATTTGGCTTATTCTTTGAAGATCCCCTAAATCTAAAGCTTTTTGTAACTCGCGCTCAAGTGTGGTCATTTAGGCCACCTCGCATCTGACAATTGTAATGCTATCACCATCAAATGCTTTGTGTTCTTCAATTAGTTTGTCGATGTCTACGTAATCAAGACTAAATTCAGTGTCAATACCTAAATTGCATTTCTTGTCATTGAGTTGACTTAAGACTTTTAACGCTTGTCTTTTGGTTTTATAGGCTCTACATTCGGGGGAAAACGTTTTGTGACTAACATATAACCAAGTGCTTGCTTGTGATTTAAAAATACTGTTTCTGTCTGCAAAATTGCCTCGGTCATCTCTGATAACCCATAGCATTGTTCTCTCAAAAGTTTCGTGAACAAATGGATATTTGGAGATATTTCCAAGAGAGTTTTCAAACTGTAGATGCTTAATTGGATCTAATTTGTCAACGTAAAATCTTATATCTAAATTATATAGCTTTGACAACTTTCTCAGCTCATTTGCTTTTTTTATTGCTTGTTGCTCAGTTGAATAAGTCCATGGTCCATTGGTCAGAAATGGCGAACTTGAGTAAGTTACCATTTCGGTCTTTTGATCATAATTAATACACTGAGCAAAATTACCATTTAAATCCTTCACTACAAAAATAAATTTATTTTCCATGTCAAATCTTCCTCTCTTTCGATTGTTTTTGTTTTCTGATATTGATGATACATGATTTTATCATGATAGTCAATACTATATTATCATTTACATCATATTAATATCATTAAATTGACACAATCTAACAAATCATATATAATATTAATCAAGGAGTTGGTGTTATGAACGAGATTATATTATCAGCTGATATAAGAAATACCTTAAGAGCCACCAGAACAAAAAATAAAATGAAAGGTACTGATATATGTAAGGCTTTAGGAAAGCATTCCAGTTTTATTAGTCACATTGAAAATGGCGTTGTTAAAACAATTGAATACGAAGATCTAAAAAATATTTTTCGTTACATTTTGCAAATTGATGGTGATGAATTGGATGAGTACACTGATGAATTTATCAGCAAACAATCAAGAAATGAACAATCAAATAATTTAAAAAAACATAACGAGGAACCTGATTATCAAAAGAATTATGAAGATAGACAAGAAGAAGAACTTCAAATGCTAAATAAAATATTTTGGTATATGGAAGATGATAGAACGAATTTTCCTCCTGAATACGAGGATTGTGAAGAAGATGATACTTTTGAGGATGTTGAAAAGCATCACTCTACATTTATCGAGCTTTGGTTAAATAGTGATATCGAGATATTTAACAAATACTGTGATTTAATGAGGCTTCCATTACACAAACTCAACCCTGTTCAATTCCAAAAATTGATAGACCGAGCAAATGAGTTATTAGAATACGAATATGTCTTTGAAAGCGGAGAGAATTCTAAAACACAAAAATATCCTCACTTTCGGGTAAAATATAAAGAAAAAGCACCTGAATAAATGGTGCTTTAATTTTAGGTAATCAATCAAAAAGACCCCTGAATATATCAGAGGTCTTAAAATTTTTTAGAATTATTGAGTCAAGGTTTCTGTTCCTGACATTCCATAAGAAATTGTTTCAGTAGTGCCATCAGCATATTGCAAGTCAATAGAATCAATAACTATTTTTGAACAAGTAGGGTTATATGATACAATTGAATAAATAATTAAGTTATTATTTACTGGAACTGGCCCGACAGTTTTAATGCGTGTTTTACTATTCCCATTTATTTCATCACATGCAGGATCTCCAACGGCATTATACATTGAAAAATTAACAGTGTAGTAATTAATGATTTTCCCTGTTTGATTTTTTGCCATCCAATATACTTTAATTCCATCAGCAGAATTTCTATTAAACCCTAATCCAGAAGGACATAATATGCTTCCTATAGGAGAACTGATTTTAGTTAATGAAGTTGTTGTTGTGTTATTTTGATTATTTGATGTTGAAATAGAAGTAGAAGAATTACTATCATTATAAGCTTTAAACCATATGCCACCTGATCCATCATAACTAGTTCCATAACTTAACATTGGTTTTAAATCATCAGTTCTAACTAAGAATGCCGCCCAACCTTCATCACTTGCTCCTTTATAAAGTTTTGTCTCTAAACTAGGGCTTGGATTAACAATTGAACAAGAATCATATGTCTTCCCATCCTGTGAAACAAGAGTAAAATCAAAATTTCCATATACCGAAAGTGCTTTGTTATCACTAATATCTAATTCATTAACTTTAATCTTTGCTAAAAGATACTCATAACCATTTTTAGGTTCCTTGTTAAACATATTTGCTTGATGAATCATATCCCATGCTTGTTGGCCTCTAATAATTTGTTCAATAGTTACTTGTGCAGTGTAATTTTTCGAATAAGTTTTGACATTAATTGTTTGAGGAACATTTAAAGGATAAGGATTTGTAAATGAAGAAGGGGAAGATTGATTGTATTGAGAGGAATCAGTAGTATTTGTACTATTACTATTCCCGCTATCATTAATATTACTAACGCTACTACTTAAACCACTAATTACACTATCAGGTAAAATTGCAGTACCACCGAATACATAAACCTTACTTTGATCACCCATACGTTGTTGAAAATAATTTCTTGTATCATTAGGTGAATTAAAATTAGCTAAAACCAACGGTTCACCAATCTTAGCACAATAAGCAGTTGCGCTCAAAGCATCGGCAAAATTCTCACCCGTGGCAATCCCACAACCATTTGAACTAAATACACTATTAAAATATTGATCTACGGTAATATTTCTAGCATACTTATCACTACCAGTAATTCTTTCAAAATTAGGAAATTGATTAGCAATAGAATCACTAATAACATCTGAAAATCCAATAATATAAGATTTCGATATATTATGAGAAGAAATATATGCACTAACTGAACTAGGCATAGAATCATTAGGGACTAAAATAATAGGAGATTGTTGAATAGAAGCTATTGGAGCTACAGATAAAGCGTCTGCAAAATCATCACCTGTACAAACAAAGATAGAAGATGGATTAGAAGTGACTTGTTGAGCAACCTTCACGGCAGTTTCATATTTATCATTTCCAAAAACTCTACTAACATTAATACTCATAGATTGTAGTTGCGAATCTATATTAGAAGAAATAACCCCTGTTCCTCCAATGATGATAACATTTTTAACTCCTAAACTAGTTAATGTTTGTTTAGTGGAATCAGGTAAACTATTTTGCATTGTTAATAATATAGGGGCATTGTATTTTTTAGCGAGTGGAGCAGAGGCTAGAGCGTCAGGATAATTTTCACCATAACATAAAATGGCATAATCAGATTGTTGCCACCCAGAAGTAGCAATTTGAGATGCAGTATCATATCTAGTTTGACCTGCAATACGAGTGTAAGAAGTGTTTGCAAAAACATTTAGTGTACAAGTGAAAATAATAATTAGAGACAAAATAAGAGATTTCATGAACATAGACTTAAACTTTTTCATACTTGTTCCTCCTCTTACTAAATATTACATATAAGTATACACCTATCTATATACATGATTTTGTCAAAAAAAAGAACAAGGAAGGAATAAGGTAACTATTGTGGAATATATTTCTTAAATTATAATCTTATAGGAGTTGAGAAATATGGGATTGTGGGATGCTGTTAAAAATCAGGTTAAGGAAAACTACAATAAGCAAAAAGATGAATTGGAGCAAAAGCAAGCACGTAAGAAATTTAAACCATGAGTTTAATGTGAGGTAATTAAATTAAGCATATAAAAAGGCACTCTAGTTGATTTTAGAGTGCCTTTTTAGGTGTTTAAGGTTGGTTTATGGGTTATTTTATTAGATTGAAATTTAAAAGGCTTAGGGGGTTATTTATTGTAAGCGGTGGAACACATACCGTGTGGTATAAAAATAGCCCCACTGTTTAATTTGAAGTGGAGCTGTTTTTAATAAAATCCTTCTCGGGCAATTTTTTTAATGTAGTTATACTGTTTCCGTATC
>NZ_NAHZ01000009.1:0-23533 GCF_002196785.1 Desulfosporosinus sp. FKA
TACTACTCTTCCTATAGCCGCTGATATAATCCCACTAATTGCTCCTAATACGATACGGTCTTGTATTTTGAACATGATACACACCTCCTTTATTAGGTTTTCCGTTATTTTAGTTAACATGCAAGTTTCGTTTTAGATTAATAGCCATGATTTGTCAATGCCAATAAGCGACCATCAGCTTATAAAGTGCTGAGGTCGCTTTTTGGGTTATTGCTGCAAAGTCTTTTCTAATTCTTCGAAGCCGCGATTCATGATTTGCTCAGTTGCGGTGTTTTGGATCTGTTGTTTTTCATCTTCTGAAACATAACCCGAAAGAAATACTTTGAAACTACATCAGAGAGTCTCAAAAGAGTTGACACAGCTTCAAGCATATCTGCAAAAATATTGATTTTATCATAATGAACATTAGACAAATTGGATTCATTCAATTAGGATAATGGACTTATATTGCACTTCGTATAGGTGACACCAAAGTAGTGACACGTCAAGCTAAATACTTATCCCTTCTTGTAGACCTGGTAGGCAAGACATTAAAGGATTGAATCGCAAGAAAAGTACATCAATCTCTTCATAGAGTGGAATGATTATTCTGGCAAATGCACAATTTATCATCACTGTGTCCAAGTTTGGGCTCAGTAAGCTATTTTTATTCTGGCCGAGGATTGTGGGTGAGTAAGTAAAAACTGCGTCGATTTCAAAATGTCTGATTCACGTCCGAAAAATGTCCGTTGCTGCCCGTTCATTCCTTTCAACCTGGAGATTTTCTAATGAGGATATAATGTTAATTCGATTATAAAAAATTAAGAATGGCTCAGCGGTGTATAGACTGCTGAGCCAACTTCTTTATCCCTTTGTTTGTTCTTTTTTCTGTTGTTCTTTTTTCCGCCTAAAGTTTCTTTGGGCTTGGAGTGCAGCACAACTGGGATCATGGTAAATTTTTCGTGTGTCGTTGGCATAGACTTCAAAGTACTTCGGACAGGTCGGGTTCGCACATTTTCTGAGGATTTTTCCTCCCTGTAAATCAAGGCTAAACATCGTATACATTGCCGCCAAAAGGGTTGGGATACTCCAACGTTGCAAATAGCGTTCGGCGGAAACATCATAGATTAGCAGTTGGTGCACTCCTTGAAGTTCAAGATTGATCTCTTGAACAATTGTCCTATGTGAATCAAGTTTAATAACATCCCATTTCCTTTCCAGATCGGTCGTTTCAAGGTTATTTTGGTCAATAGCTTTGGAAATAATGATGGTTTTCTTTCCTTTATAGAGTTCCCGCAGATTATTCAAAGCATCTCTGGAATGCAGTGGTTTTTTCTCCGTTATGGCTTGCTGAAGGTTTAAGATTATGCGCATTCGAGAGATTTGGAATCGAATCTCATCAATCGTCTCTTCAATGACAATGTCATCATCGATCATCACTTCGCGCAAGGAGCTTTCCTGGAGGCCTAGAAAACCATAGTTGCTGATAAAATCTTTAATTTCCTCATCGGACTCAAGTGCGGCAAAACGCATGTAAAGATTTTCTTCGCGGTCTCTTCCGTAAACGTCAAATGGTGAATACCATTGCCAAGAATGCCAGGGATCGAAAATAGAACGGATTTTATTTCCCTCAATAATTACAGGCCTTTTCGCCCACTGTGTTTCCTTAATGTTCTCTGAAGACATAAAGAAGCCTCCTTAAATAAACAATATGAAACGTTATATATTCATATTACATTAATAATGATAATATTATTATAACAGCTTTCGCTTTGTGAAGCAACTGCCACTCCAGCCTATAGGGCGGAATATTGGAGAGGTCAGTAATTGAAAAGGAGGGTTCAAACATGGACCAGAATTACAAGCGGAAACGTAAAGAAAAACGTTTACGCCAAAGGTTATCCGAGCTTCAAATGGCAAAAAAGGCGTTGAATTCCCCCAGCACAACGTATCAGCTTAATAACTACTGGACAATACTTGCGGAACTAGAAGTTATTGATGAACAAATCAAAGATATCGAACGAAAATTACTCATTCGGAGGGATTAACATGATTAAAGAAAAAGCCAATATGAAACTTCGTTTAGCCCTTAAGGGAAAGAATATCCCTTACTGGCAAATGGCCAAGAAACTCGGTGTGAGCGAGCAAACTTTCGTCCGCTGGATGCGGGAACCTCTGCCTGCCAAGACGGAACAAAAAATAGCATGTTTAATAGAAGACTGGAAATGATAAGCCGATTCCTTGTTAGGACGGCTCTTTTTTTCATAAAAAAAATAACCCGGCAATAATGCCGAGATCAATAGATCCGTTTGAAATTCATCTCTCTTATTTTACCACAAACTAACGACAAATTCACGAGGTGATATAACTTAATGACACCGTATGAGGATCACGCAACACAGTTTCTGACAACACTATACGGTCATTTTCAAGACGATCAGTTCCTTTATCTTTGGACTTTACCCGATCGAATGACGTGGTGTTTTTCAAAGAGTGACCTAAAAACCATGATGGCTGCCGCCAGAGCTCTCCAAGATGAACGAGACGTCTATTTTGGAGTTGGTGCCTCAAAGAAAGAGATACCCCAAAACAAACGTCCCAAAGCGAAAGAAATATCGGCTATCCCCGGAGCTTGGATAGAGATCGATCTAGCAGCGCTGGGTGCTCATGCGAAACAGAACCTTCCGAAGACCCTTGAGGAAGCCTTGAGCATTATACCCAACGATCTACGGCCCACCTTGATTGTACTATCCGGCAATGGACTTCATCTCTATTGGCTCTTTAAACAACCTTGGTATTTATTAACCCCGAAGGAAAATAGAAGAGCGGCCCTGTTATTGCTGCGATTACAGGCCTTTATTAAACAGTTGGCTGATGTGCAAGGTTGGCATATCGATTCAACGGCTGACCTGAATCGTCTTCTCAGGGTACCAGGTACCCTTAATCATAAGCGGGGGCAAAAAAAGCCGGTCTATATTCATACCTTCAATCCCGACATCCGATATGATCCGGAAGATCTGGAAAGTCTTATTCCGGAAATTGATCTCAAGCATAATCTTCAATCGCAGCACACCTTTACACGGCTTCCTACAGATGCTAGTGCTGATTTGATGATCGCAAATTGTAAGTTTCTGCAGTATTGCTCTGAAGAGGCACCTAACATCAGTTATGGCGAGTGGATGGCAGGGCTGACGAACGTCGTGAGGGGTGTCGATGGCCTAGAGAAATGTCATGAACTATCCAGCCTAGACGGGGAACGGTATTCGCCCGATGAGACGGTTCAAACTCGAAGAAGCTCTCAAATTAAATCCTCACACCTGCGACTATGTTAAAAACGTTCTTGGCTTTCATTGTCCGGAACCGGGCTGCGGTGTTAAAGCACCCTGTAGTTTCAGCTTGGGAAAAGTTGATCAGGCCCGAGCCAACATCAATATGTTAGAAACTCCAACGGCTGAAACTATTTTTAATGATAAAATGCTCTCAAATCTTGCGGTCGTCAAACAAAACGATACGGCCCTCTATGCCCGAACAAAGGACAAGCTAAAGGGGGTCGTGAATCTTAGGGACTTGGAAAATGCCGTCAAACAATCGATCCAAAAAACACTTGATTTAGAGTTTACCAAACCATCATCAGAAGAATTAAGCGATTTACCGATATCCGGAGTGAACTATCCAGCCAATTTTAGAGTCACTGATGATGGTATTCACTATGTTCACGTAGCCAATAACGGTCCACAACTCATTCGGGCCTGCGGGTGCCCAACGGTGGTTAAATCCCGCTTGTTTAACCAGGATACGGATACTGAAAGTTTGGAGATTACCTTCAAATATCAGGGAACGTGGCGGGACATTGTGGTGCCACGCTCACTGGCTGTGGATAGCAAAAAGGTGATCGTCTTAGCCGATCGAGGGATGGCCGTAAGTTCTGAAGGTGCTAAACTCCTGTCAAAGTACTTTGATGATTTCCTTCATGACAACCCCGATCTGCCTGTCAAAAAGGCGGTTGCTCGTTTTGGTTGGCGAGGAAAGGATTTCATTTTTCCCGGATTGTGCCCGGATGTTGAAATTGACATTGATGACTTGGGCAGCAAGCACGCTTTGAAAGGGTTCAACACCGCCGGGAGCTTAAATGAGTGGTGTGAACTGGCTAAAAAAGTTCGTAACTATTCGCTCAATGCCCGGTTTATTCTTGCCGCAGGGTTCTCAACACCTCTTCTTAAACTTCTCTCCCAAAGGAACTTCATCATTCACAACCACGGGAATTCACAAGACGGCAAGACAGCGACGCTATGGCTGGCGATGTCCATATGGGGCGATCCGAATGCTATCATCAGTAGTTTCGATAATACCACAACATCTCTGGAACGACGGGCCAGTTTGTTTTCAGATCTCCCGCTGGGTATCAATGAACGTGAGGTTCTTAGCCAATTCAAAAAACAGGATATTTCCTCTGTGCTGTATATGCTTGGTGAAGGAAAAGGCCGTGGTCGGGGCAGCAAGGTTGGATTGCAGGAGTTAAACACTTGGCGAACCGTAGTACTCACGACAGGGGAGGGTCCACTTTCCAATGCTAGTTCCATGGATGGCTTAATGACGAGAACCATTGAACTGGAGGGAGGACCCTTAGCAGGGAATAAGGACTTAGCCCGAGAGTTGTATTCAGCCTTGCCCAATTGCCATGGTCATGCAGGAGTAGCCTTCCTGCAAAGACTCATGGCGGCTGAACAAAATGAATGGATCGATTTTTACCGCCAAGCACAACAATGGCTGAGAGAGAATTTTACAGATCGAATTGACAGCCATCTGGATGCCTTAGCATGTGTTATGACCGCTGATTATTTGTCAAATAGGTGGGTGTTCGGGCAAGAAATGGATATCGCTCGAACAGAAGCCTATGCCATGGCAAAAGGAATTGCTGAAAAACTAATCAAAAAGCAAGAGGCCAGCGAGTCTGAACGGGCTTGGCTGGAATTTATGGATTGGGTGGGTGAACATCATGAACAACTCAGTGGAGTTTTTACAAACCTTAAGATTGGTCTACGAGAGGGCGAAAACATTTATATCATACGTCGAGTGGTCAACGAGTTTTTAGCCCAATACTCTTCAGCCCAGAAAATTATTCAAGCTTGGGCCGACACAGAGAAAATCAAAAGCTGGGACGATACGGGTAAGAAACGGTTCGATATTCAAAAAAGGATAGGGGGTGCCAAGGTTAGATGTATTGTATTCAAAGCGGAAATGGACGATTTTGACGATGATTTCTTGGTAGTGGGGACGTAGTGGGGACACAGTGGGGACAGTCCAAGAGACCTGCAAGCACTGATACGACTGGGCTTTTAAGAGGTGTCCCCGCTGTACCCACTGTACCCACTAGTTTTCCTTGTAAAAGGTTTGTTAACAATATTTCCTGTTTTTGAAGGTAAATTATTAATATAAAAAATATAGTGATACTATTTATTTTTGAGTGGGGACACCCTCAAAAACGCCTCGGATCCTTATGTGGCAAGGGATCTAGCTGTCCCCACTAATTTTACGGAGAGTGGGGACAGTGTCTTGCAGGCTATTTTTTAAATCGTATATTCACTAATTTCAATGGGAGGAAAAAAACAATAATGGAAGCAACAAAAAAGATGAATGAAGCGTTAGAATTTTTGGGCAAACCTTATACGACCAAGGAGATAGACTGGGAGATTTGTATTTACCTCGATATGAAAAATGGTTATGATATTGAAGTTTCTGGCATTAATCACCCTAAAAAGGGCTGCTATTGTAATTATGTATGCGTTTGGGATGTACGAAATGTTAACAATCAAAGTACTCAGTCCGTTGAATATGTACGCGACATTAAGAATCTGCTAGAGCTGAAGACGACCCTTGGCAAACTTTGTGAGAATTATGGCCGTAAAGACTTGCTCAAGCCTCAAGGCGTCATGTTGGTCAAGGATCAAGAATTACTTGAACCGATTCACAATGAGTATGAGCAGCTGTCTGCGGAAATGAAAGAACGTTTGGATTGCTGGATTAATGACTATATTCAACCAGCGTATACGATTAATCACTGGCAAAGCAGTTACACTCTAAAACATCGGGCGGAGAACGTATTAGATCATTATATATCCAATGATCAATTAAAAATGGCGATGTTGTATGCTGGGTATAAACCGACAGACCCTAAAGAACTAAATTGGCACTTTAAAATCCGTAACCTGAAAAAGCATAAGCCTCATTCATAAACCTATTATTCGAAGTGTTATGAGTGCGACGGATTGACTAAATAGTGGCTCTCGGCCTAAAAACCTGAGGGCCCTTTCTATTAAGGAGGTGTCAATAAACTATGGCAAAATCTAAGTGGCCCCAGGTAAAAGAGCAGTTACAGTTTGTTGAAGGTTGGGCCAAATTAGGCTTAACCGAGGAACAGATAGCCCATAATTTGGGGATTGGCCGAAGTACTCTGGGTGAGTTTAAAAATAAATACCCGGAACTTCAATCGGCACTGAAGAAGGGACGAACAGTTGCCGTGGCTGAATTGGAGAATACGCTTTACAAAAGAGCCCTCGGGTATGATTATGAAATCTCGCGGACGTCTCTTAGAATGATTGACGGTAAAGAAGCAAAATTCGTCCAAAAAATACGAAAGCATATGCCCGCCGATGTTGGTGCGATCATAATCCTACTCAAAAATAAAGACCGGGGCAACTGGTGTGATAATCCTGCCAAACAGGTATTGGATCGGGAAATCTTTGAATTTCGGAAGAGAATGGAACTTGCTAGGCTCTATGGTGATGAAATGAAATAAGCTGACAGAGATAGATCTAGGGGCGGACATCTGCCCCTTTTTCTGGCTTAAGGAACAACACCAGTAATTTGACTTGCGGGGAATACAGAGCGTTAATGGACACACCTGAAAAGGAAAAACAGGAAAGGTCGTGTTCATATTATGGAAAGCGAGATTAGAAAATATAAAGTCCGGCACCACGGAGGCCGGGAGCTGATTGTTTCTGCGAAAAATGGGACCGAGGCAAAACGTAAAGCCTGTCGGTTTTGGGGATATCGCCCCAACGACTGGTGGATGGGGATTACGGCTTGCTCCGCAAAACTTATCCCATTTGGAAAGGTGGGATAATCCATGATCAACGGAACGTTTATCTATTCCATGAGGGTAAGTGGTATAGAACGAAAAAAGGTCGCTAACGGTATTGCCGGAGTTCTTGGTATGGAAATAGAGTATATGGGTGCACCAACGTTTTGTTATCGTGTGGGTGAATGGGTTATTGACAAGGAAGGTCTCGTTATCTCACCTGAAGTTGCCTTAATGGAAAGCGATTCCTTTTGTTTTATCCTCGATAACTTAAAAACCGCTGGAGCCATAACAGAGGGGGATGCAGTCGTAACCCTTTCGATGAATGAGCATAACGGCAACACCCTTCGAAATCTTGTGAATCTTCTTTGGTGCAAACAATCCCTCATCCAAAAATCCCTAGCTAGAGTGACAAACATCATTCCGGAAAGTCTTATCACCGCAATCAATTCAGTACCAATGGATACCTTGGAAGAATTTTCTAAGGTTGTCAATGATGGTATTGATAACGGCCTGATTACAGGTGAATGCGAAATAGATTTTAATATGGCCGAGAAGACATTGAGTTTTAGCTTTTTTAACGCCAGTTTGGATATTGATGAGATATTGGCATTTGCAGTTTTTTGCCAACGGCTAAGCAAGCAGGCAATTCAACAAAAGTTTACTTCTATTAAAATAAAGGAAGCGGTGAACGAAAAATATGCTATGCGCTGTTTCTTGCTGAAGTTGGGGTTGATAGGGGAGGCTTATAAATCAGCTCGTAAGATTTTATTGGAAAGACTCAATGGAGACTCAAGCTATCGTACGATTGAAGCCAAACGAGCAGCAGAAGCTAAGCGTAAGAGAATTGCAAGTGAGAATTGAGAAACTACAATTGAGAAGGAGTCATTAGATTATTGTTTAAGTGTATCAAGGAACTTCTGGGGAGTTCCTTTTTGCTGGCCAGATAGGCCAAATTCAACCCCCCCCGCCATGCTTTTTAAGAGGCTTGCCTGCTGCCGTGTTGCATACCCGCAGAGAACTCCGGCCGAAATTTTGAGTTAAAAATGGCCAAAATTTCAATGAATTTTTGAAAAGGGGCTAAAACCCGATATAATTTCAAAAAAGTTAAAAGGAATCAGTATTCAAGACTATAGAATTAGTGGTTATAAATCCACTATCCTGGACATTTTGGAGTCCTAAAAAAGGAAATAATTATTCTGTCTCGGTGGGTTTCATGAAACATCAATGCCAATCTGGTTAATCCAAGAGTTAGCCAAAAGTGGTGAAGACCCCATACCTCAGGAAAAAAAGACTAATGCAATCATACCACCCACCTAATTCTAATCGATTGTGGGGCAAATATGGGTTTCATAAATTTTACCATTTAAGGAGGAAAGGTCAATGACTTATCCAATCACAGTCAATCTTATCCCTGGTCTACCCAAAGAGCCATACAATGACGGCGGTGGTAATTATGTTGGTGTTATTGGTCACGCAACTGCCAATAATGGAGACTCCGCTGATGGTGAGCGAAACTATGAGGTAACTACTTGGCAGAACGCGTTCGTTCACGCCTTTGTAGATGACCGGAAAATCCTCCAAGTCGCTGACTTCAACTATCTCTGTTATGGTGCTGGGCATTCTGCAAACCATTTAGGGTATGTCCAAGTAGAATTGTGCCAAACTACTGATCCGGTTAAGTTCCAAGCTGCTTACGAGAAGTATGTTTGGTTGCTGGCAAAGCTCCTATATAATAGGAAGCTTTCTGTTGTGGATGGGATAACTTTGATGTCTCATGCTCAAGTTTCAGCTAAGTGGCATGAGACAACACACCAAGACCCAATAGAATATCTGGCCAGCCACGGAAAAACATGGGCTGATTTGGTCGCTGATGTAACGACTCAATATAACTTGCTGGAGGAGGAAGATAGCGTGCTAAACGTTGCAGTTTTGTTATTCACCAAGGATGATTACTGGGCCGGGGCTGATGTTGCTGCTAAAAATGGTAACTGTGCCTTATTTATAAGACCAGCTAGCCTGTCTGTTCCGGCTGAGGCCAAAAGTTCCAAACAATTGATTGTTGTTGGGGGACCAAGCACCGGGCATCCGAACGAAGTCCTGTTATCTGGTAAAGACAAATATGCGACCGCTGCTGCGGTTGCTAAGTATTTGGGACAATAAAATAAGGGGTAATTTTAGTGTTAAATTTTATTCTGACATCAAACGTTCTCGTTACGCTTGAGACAGTTCTGGGTTTAATATTAGCTGATTTCATTTTTGGAGTGTTGCTTTCGCTTAGAAACAGTAGTTTTAGTTTCAGTAAACTGCCCCAATTTGTTGAAACGAGTTTGGTTCCTTATATTGGCGGTCTTTTGGTGTTAGCTGTCTTTTCCAATGTGAACGCTGAACTTGGGACGTTATTTTTTACTATTGCCGCCACAATTAGTGCGAAGTTCTTGGCTGATATTGTGACCAAAGCAGGGCAACTGTTTAATGGACTGCAAATTCAGAGTCCGGTGACTGTGGCTAAACCAGATAGCAAAGTCGGAACTGATTCTGTAAAACAAGAAACCACAGCTAATAGTACTTCATCGGAGGTTACACAATAGTAATTTAGACAGATTAATCCCCGGCGACTATGTGTCGTCGGGGGTTCGGTTTAAGAACGTTGTTACACTTCAAAAATCTTTCTCATTGTTTGGATTTGATTCACTTTTTTCTTTTTCATTCCTTGGATGATATAAGTATTCTTCACTCGGATTTAAATTACTCAAAAAGTTTAAGACTTTGGAGAATGAGGTTTTAAAGGACATAATATCACCTCTCAAAATAAGTTTTCTATAATATTACCAAATTAGAGAAACTTAAACGGATTCATCTGATTGTTTGCAAGCAACCCTCATCAATTTTTTGTCGGTGAGGGTTGATATAATTTTATGTAAGAAATGATTGAAATTCAAACGCACGATGGGTATAATAGGAACATAGGTTCGATTAGTGACCAAATATATGTACTAAGAGGCGATAAAAATGAGAGATGTCTGTGCCGAGTGTAATAGGAAATCCTATTGTACGGAACCCTGTGAAGAATGGTTAATTGCCCATGATCAATGCCCTGTGTGCCACAACAAACTCATACATATCGGGGGATGTACAGAGTGTATTACTGGTGATTGGGCGAAGTGTGGCTGAGATGAAAGTCATTATGGCTCCTATAGAAATGATTGCATGGTTCGATATCCCCGGTACACCGCGTCCGATACGCTTTCGACATGATGGCAATGTGGTTAAGGTTGAGATGATTAAAAGAATATCTGAAGAGAAACTTGCTGGAAATCGTACGAAAATTTATGAGTGCCAAAGCGAGATTCATGGGCAAATGAGAGTTTTTGAACTCAAATATGAGCTGAATACCTGTAAGTGGTTCTTGTGGAAGATATAATGGACCTAAGATTTGATGTTCGATAAGTGGGAGTTTAGCGAAACACTTGGCAATGACATTGAATACTTCTGTATCAATAGCTACTATTTTTTAGTTTAAAACACCATTCTATATTAAATTAAGAATTTGGTTTTTCGAATAGATATCGCTTAATCAGATAGCCTCTAACAAGACCCGCAATTGCTGCAGCTGATGCTTGTGAATAGTTTCCAGCTGCATTTTGAATCATATATTCATTTCTCATAAAGGTTCCGAAAACAATAAAAAGTATAGCCTCAGCAAACATGCTAATAAAAACTGCTTTAATTAAGTAATGATCGATTCCGACGAATTTAGGGGTGTAATACAAGAATAGTCCTAATATTGCGCTGTATCCTATGTGAGATAAAACTCCTAGTGCAAGGCTACCTTCCCTTATAAACATCATGCTTGTTGCCTTTGGAGCAGATATTGTAGTGAAACGAAAGAAAATCATTATTTCAGAGAATATTCCCGCAGGTATAGCACCGATTATTGATAGGATCATAGCAATCAAAGGTTTGTCAAATTTTACTCCCACCACATTAACTCCTTCATCGTTTTTGCTATTATCATTTCTCCTCAAGTATTTTCTATACACAAATTGAAAATAGTTCGGTTAAAGACTAGAGTAAGAATAACTATTAAATTACCTTCGCTAAAGACCCATTTAACAAAACTCTTATTAAATATTGACTTGCAATAGACACCATACAAGAGCTATCATGTCCTACACCGGATAACCATCGGGCGTAGGATATTTTTTTACTCCCAATATGTTCCCACAAGCCTTGCTAATGAAGGAGATGAGCCACATAAAAAAGATACGCACCATTGAGAAAGCGCCAGTCTTCAACAAACCCCTAAATAAACTCAGAGTTTGCGCCTACGTGCGCGTTTCAACCAACCAAGCCGAGCAGCAGGAAAGCTTTTCAGCCCAAGTCCAGCATTACACTTCCTATATAAATAACAATCCAGAATGGACCTTTGCAGGCATTTATAGTGACCAAGGTATATCCGGCAAGAACGCAGCAAAACGACCAGAGTTTATGAGGATGGTTCAGGATGCTGAGAATAAGAAGTTTGATCTTATTATAACGAAATCAATAAGCCGTTTTGCACGCAACGTTCAAGATTGTTTGGAAACTGTCCGTAAACTTAAACTTCTTGGGACTGCTGTCCGGTTCGAAAAAGAGGCGATAGATACCCTAACAACCGAAAGTGAACTGTTACTTTCCATCCTAAGCTCAGTCGCAGAGGAAGAACTGGCCTCCATATCCCAAAACATGCATTGGAGTAACCAACGGCGTTTCAAGAAAGGTAAGTTTTCAGTCAACACGAAACGTTTCCTCGGCTACGATAAAGACCGAGAGGGAGATCTAATAATAAACGAGGATCAAGCCGCCATTGTCAGGAGAATCTTTAAAAATTATCTTTCCGGTCTGGGTGCTTCCCGAATAGCTAAGGGACTTGAAGCTGATGAAATTAATAATATCTCCGGGAGGGTTAAATGGGCCGAATCAAGCATCCGCGATATTTTGAAAAATGAGAAGTATGCCGGAGACGCACGCCTGCAAAAAACCATAACAACGGCCCTATATAATAGGAAGAGAAATTCTGGCGAAGCCCCAATGTACTATGTGAAAGATAGTCACCCAGCTATTATTAGCCGAGAGGATTTTGAGAAAGTCCAGGAATTGATGAAGGCACGGGCCAAATCAAAAGGCAATATTGAGGGTAATCGAGAGAAATACACAAATCGATATGCCATAACTGGAACCATTGTTTGCGGCCACTGTGGAAACAAATTTAAAAGGCATATAGACAATTGCGGAACAGTTGCCGAGTCAGTTTGCTGGATTTGCAACACTTATGGTAAAAATTCTTGTGGAGTTGGGAGAATTAAAGAAGAGACTTTTAAGGGATTGTTTGTTAGGGTGTTTAACCGGATTTATGATGACCGAGCCAAGTTGCTAGGGGATTATAAAGCAAGGTTGGAAAAGGAAAAGTTAACAGAGTTAGATAATGAGCGCATCGCGAAGTTAGATGAGAAAATTGAGACACTCATCCGACAAGAACGGGCGCTCTTTTTGATTGAAGAAAAGGGTTATGCGGACCACAATCTAGTTAAATCTGAACACGAAAAACTGGTTAAAACGTTAACCCAACTTCAAGCAGAACGATCCGATTGGATGGCTGAAATCAAAAAGCGAGACACTCGATTGGAAAGAACTCTGGAGATTGAAGCAATACTTGAGGCACAGGGCGGCAATCTCACAGAGTTTAACGATGACTTGTACAGTAAACTAGTCGAAAAAATCGTAGTCAAAGAACGAACCAAGTTAATATTCCAGTTAAGAAATGGCCTTGCTTTCGAGGAAACGTACACCTTGAAGCGAGGTCATGATATTTTCTAAGGGGGTTTTATATATGGCAACAGTAACAGTGATTCCAGCAAAACCGATGCAAGAGTTAAAAGGTTTAGAGGCTACGGCAAAACTCAGAGTTTGCGCTTATGCAAGGGTTTCCACGGATAATGAGGAGCAAATTTCCAGTTATCAGGCGCAGGTCGAACATTATACTGCTTACATCAAGAACAATCTAGCTTGGGAATTCGTTGAAATTTTCTCTGACGAAGGAATCAGTGGCACGAATACTAAGAAACGAGAGGGTTTCAATCGCATGATAGATGAGTGTATGGCAGGTAAGATTGATATGGTGATTACCAAATCCATCAGTCGATTCGCTCGGAATACTCTCGACACTTTGAAATATGTACGGCAACTTAAGGAGAAAGGTGTGGCCATTTTTTTTGAAAAGGAAAATGTCAATACGCTCGATAGTAAAGGGGAATTTTTAATAACCTTACTTGGAAGTCTAGCTCAAGAAGAAAGTTCGAACTTGTCACAGATCACTAAGATGGGAATAAGTTACAGGTTTCAAGAGGGTAAGGTATTAGTTAACCACAATAAATTCCTCGGCTATACCAAGGATGATCAGGGTCAGTTAGTTATTGTGCCGGAAGAAGCTGAAGTGGTACGCCGGATATATCGAGAGTTTTTGAATGGTAAAAGCCCTTATAAAATTGCTGCAGATTTACAAAGGGATGGGATAATCACAGGGTCAGGTGGTTCGCGTTGGTATGATAGTACTGTGATTGGTATCCTTAAAAACGAAAAATATCAAGGCGATGCTCTACTTCAAAAAACCTATACGGTTGACTTTTTAAGTAAAAAGCGTGTAAATAACAATGGCCATGCTGCCCAATATTATGTTGAAGAGAGCCATCCGGCGATCATTTCCAAAGAAGAATTCGCTGCAGCGCAAGCAGAATTTCAAAGACGTTCAAATATGCGCGGGTACTCAAGAACAGGGAAAAGTGCTTATACCAGTGAGTATGCCTTTTCAGGGAAACTTTATTGCCAAAAGTGTGGCTCTAAGTTTAGAAGATCAGCCTGGGGCACGGGGAAAAATAAAAAGTACGTTTGGATATGCATAAACCATCAGATAAACGGAAACTCTGCATGTGATCAAAAGTCGGTCAAGGAGAAAGATTTGGAGAAGGCGTTTGTTAGAGCGATGAACTGGGTTATTAATAGAAAAGAAATCTATTTGGAAGAACTTTCAAGAGACATGTACCACGGTCTTGAGCCGATAGCTGAAGAATATACAATGGAAGAGCTTTACGCCCGCCTGGAGAACTTGCAAGAGAAAATGAAGGGATTGGTAAAGCGGAGTATAAAGGCTGGAAATGTTGATGAGAATGGACATTCAGTTCTTGGCGCAGAAATAGAAAAAGTGCAAAACAGGATGAAAAAGCTTAAAGAACAAATAACTGAACGGTCAATGCGGCAAAAAAGGGTGGAAGAGTTCAGGGAATTTCTAGTGTTGCAGGAGGGTGGAATTGATAGGTTCGACGATGTATTATTTCGGAGGTTCGTTGATAGTGTGGAAGTGCAATCTATGGTTGAGGTAGCGTTTTTGTTTAAGGTTGGCGTTGAAGTGAGGGAGGTCCTTGGATAAATGAAAATACAGATCGAGTTATAGTAATTTTGATTAGCTTGCTTATTGGATATTAGTGTTATAACAGATGAATAAATACTCATTAATCAAGTTAAATATTGAATAGTCCTTTTCTAATAGGAGTACGGTTAAATTTAATTGTATTCCTATAAAAAAATGCTTGACCTGGTGTTAACTCCAGATGATAGACTATGACACGTAGTCAATCTCTGTTTGACGTAACACCCCAGTTTCCCACTAGATAGGAAAAATAAATATAAGGTGAAAATGACTATGAGAATAATTGCTCGACCTGGTGTTAAATTCAGGTGATATGGTTGTAAAAACGAGGAGGTAGTCTCATATGACAATTACAGAAGTTAGTGAAAAATTCGATCTTACGCAGGATACACTTCGCTATTATGAACGCATCGGATTGATTCCTCATGTTAATCGAAACAAAAGCGGAATCAGAGATTATACGGAAGAAGATTGCAGGTGGGTCGAATTTATCAAATGTATGAGAAATGCCGGCCTTCCGATAGAAGCATTAATTGAGTATGTTGCGCTGTTTCAACAGGGAGATGAAACGATTGGGACCAGAAAGGAACTTTTAACTGAACAGCGTAAGCAGCTAATTCGACGAATGGAGGATATGCAGAAAACACTGGAACGCTTGAATTACAAAATCGAGAGCTATGAACAGTCAGTGGTTAAAAAGGAAAAAGAGCTAAAAAGAGCGGAGGATTAGTTTAATGGCTAAAAAAGTATTGGTGCTTTCTGCCAGTCCGAGAAAAGGTGGAAATTCTGATCTGCTATGTGACCAGTTTATACTCGGTGCAAATGAAGCAGGACATCAGACAGAAAAGATTTTCTTGCGAGATAAAAAGATTGGTTACTGTACCGGCTGCGAGTCATGCTATGCCAGCCATAAGTGTATTCAGAATGATGACATGGCGGAAATTTTAGACAAAATGATTGACGCTGAAGTGATTGTGATGGCCACACCGGTTTACTTCTATACAATGAACGCTCAGATGAAAACTTTGATTGATAGAACGGTCCCTAAATATCAAGAAATTACTGGGAAGGAGTTCTATTTCATTGTAGCGGCCGCAGACAACAGTAAGCAGGCCATGGAACGGACGATTGATGGTTTTCGCGGGTTTACATTCTGTCTGAACGACGCTCAAGAAAAGGGTGTTATCTTCGGCATCGGAGCATGGCACAAGGGGGACATTAAGGGCAGCGAAGCTATGAAGCAGGCCTTTGAGATGGGAAAGAATGTATAAAATTCAAAACACAACGGAGGTAAATATGAAAGTATTATTAGTGAATGGAAGTCCCCATGAAAAAGGGTGTACCTTTACTGCCTTGGAAGAAGTGGCTAAGACGTTAAATGTAGAAGGGATTGAAACTGAAATTTTTCAGATCGGAACTAAGCCAATATCTGGATGTATTGCTTGTAAAACATGCGGGAAAACGGGGCATTGCGTATTTTCTGACAGAGTCAATGAGTTTCTCGCTATTGCGGGAGACGCCGACGGGTTTGTATTCGGTTCACCAGTACATTACGCCTCTGCAGGTGGTGCAATTACTTCATTTTTGGACCGTGCTTTTTATACTGATTTGCAATCTGGGAAACAAATTTTTTGCCTGAAACCGGCAGCTGCTGTTGTTTCAGCCAGAAGGGCTGGGACGACCGCGACATTTGACCAGCTCAATAAATATTTCACTCTATCAGAAATGCCTGTAGTGTCATCAAGGTATTGGAACATGGTACATGGGCATACACCAGAGGATGTCAAAAAAGATTTAGAAGGCTTACAGATCATGCGCATATTAGGAAGGAATATGGCCTGGTTCTTAAAATGCAAAGAGGCGGGCATTAAAGCAGGTGTTCCGTTCCCCGAACGTGAAGAAAGGATCGCCACTAACTTTATTCGTTAATACACACTCCCTTATGAAATCCATTCGTTGAATTGTTAGAAAAGTAAGAGAGGGGAAGTGCGTTGTATGTCAATCACTGAAAAGGCAAATAAATATCACGAAAAAATGTTTCCCAGTTATGTGTCCAAATTTCTGGAGACCGACCCTGAATTCATTGAACGCTTCGACAACTTCGCTTTCGACGAGGTGGTAAACAACGACGATCTGGATGACCGTACCCGGATGATGGCGATTCTAGCAACGCTTATGGGCTGCCAGGGAATTGACGAATACCAGACTATGCTGCCCGCAGCGCTGAATTTTGGTGTTACTCCCGTCGAAGCAAAAGAAATTGTCTATCAGGCAGTAGCCTACCTGGGAATTGGAAGGGTATTTCCTTTCCTGCACGCAACGAACGATGTGCTGACGGCGCGCGGTGTGGAGCTGCCGTTACCGGGCCAAGCCACTACGACGGCAGAGAACCGTCTCGAAGCAGGGGTACAGGCCCAAGTGGACATCTTTGGCGAAGGTATGAAGGAATTTTGGAAGTCCGGTCCGGAAGAAAGCCGACATATCAATCATTGGCTGGCTGATAACTGTTTTGGCGACTATTACACACGCGGCGGCTTGAATTATCAGCAACGTGAAATGATTACCTTCTGTTTCCTCGCAGCGCAGGGTGGCTGTGAGCCGCAGCTTGTCAGCCATGCCGCCGCCAATATGAGGATTGGCAATAATAAGGCATTTCTCATCAAGGTTATTTCTCAATGTTTGCCGTATATCGGCTATCCCCGAAGCTTAAATGCACTAAGGTGTGTCAATGACGCCTGTAAATAAAGGAGGATCTTGCAATGAACAACGAAAGAAATGAGCTATTTAAGACGGGCGCTCCGCTGCCCGAAAGGTTTTCTAAATACTTTATCGGTCAGGCATATTTACAGCCGCTGACCGACAAGGGCGGCCCTATTGCTAATGTGACCTTCGAGCCGGGCTGCCGTAATAACTGGCATATTCACCATAAAGGCGGACAGATTTTGCTCTGCACTGAGGGGCGAGGCTGGTATCAGGCATGGGGAGAAGAACCACAAGAACTGCATCCCGGCGACGTGGTTAACATCCCACCCGAGATCAAGCACTGGCACGGTGCGGCTAAAAAAAGCTGGTTTGCCCATCTTGCTGTCGAAGTTCCGGCAGAGGGAGCTTCCAACGAATGGCTCGAAGCTGTATCTGATGAAGAATACAACAAACTTTAATGACTGATAAGAGAAACCTTTATTATCTTAGAAGAGTGCATTTAAAGGAGAATAAGTCGAATGAAAGAGGTTATGATTTGGACCGGTGCCGGTCAGATTGGTATGGCTATTGCCCGAAGAATGGGATTTGGTAAAAAGATTGTTGTTGGCGATAAGAAGCTGGAGAATGCGCAAACTATTGCTAAAATTATGATCGATGCGGGATTTGACGTGGTTCCGATGGAGATGGATCTCTCATCCAGAGATTCCATTCGAAGCTTGATTGCGGAAGCACAGAAATATGGTGAAATCTCCATGTTAGTTAATGCTGCTGGTGTTTCCCCTAGCCAGGCACCGATTGAAGCGATTTTGAAGGTGGATTTGTACGGCACTGCTGTTCTGCTGGAGGAAGTAGGGAGGGTTATTAAAGACGGTGGTACTGGTGTAACGATTTCCAGCCAGTCCGGTCATAGGATGCCTGCACTTAGTGCGGAAATTGATGAACAACTGGCTTGCACTCCGACGGAAGATCTTCTGAAACTGGAAGTGCTTCAGGCGGAGAATATCAAAGATACTTTGCATGCCTATCAGATGGCGAAACGCTGTAACGAAAAGAGGGTTATGGCGGAATCTATAAAATGGGGTGCCAGAGGTGCGCGAATCAATTCTATCTCTCCGGGAATCATTGTTACCCCGCTGGCCATAGATGAGTTTAACGGCCCCAGAGGTGATTTCTACAAGAATATGTTTGCCAAATGCCCGGCAGGCCGTCCGGGAACAGCGGATGAGGTAGCTAATGTGGCAGAACTGCTGATGAGTTCCCAGGGAGCATTTATCACTGGTGCGGACTTCTTAATTGATGGCGGTGCAACAGCCTCCTATTTCTATGGTCCCTTAAAGCCACAGGCATAAACAGACAAGGTGAATAAGGAATTTCATTAGTTATCATTAAGAGATTGCTTTATAACGCACTTAAAAAGATAAAAAGGAGAAAAAACATGAGTAACAATTTTATTTATCATGCGCCAACAAAAGTTTACTTTGGTGAGAATCAGCTTGAAAATCTGGGGAATGAATTAAAACAATATGGTAATAGGGTTCTCATGACTTACGGCGGAGGTTCCATTAAAAAGATTGGTTTGTACGATAAGATCATGGCTGAACTGAATAAAGTCGGACTTGAAGTCTATGAATTCGGCGGGATTGAACCCAATCCGCGTCATACTTCTGTCAATCAGGGGGCTACGATCTGTAAAGAGAAAAAGATCGATGTTTTATTGGCTGTCGGTGGTGGTTCTACGATTGATGCAACAAAGGTTATGGGAGCTGCGGCTTTTTACGATGGTGACTGCTGGGACCTTGTAACCCATAAAGCACTGGTTACAGCCTGCCTGCCTATAGTGACCGTGCTAACCATTGCGGCAACCGGTTCGGAAATGGACTTTGGCGGTGTAATTACCAACCTTGAAACCAACGATAAGCTGGGACTTCTACATCCGCTCATGCTTCCAAAGGTATCTTTTTTAGACCCAACCAACACTTATTCTGTTAGTCCTTTTCAGACAGCCTGTGGCGGTGTTGACATTTTATCGCATATCTTTGATACAGCTTATTTTAGCACCCAGGATAGCATGTATATGGTAGATTCTTTCATGGAAGTCTTGATTAAGACAGTTATAAAATACACACCTATTGCAATTAAAGAACCCAATAATTATGAAGCAAGGGCTAACCTGATGTGGGCTTCTTCTTGGGCACTGAATGGCTTTATTGGCGCTGGAAAACAGCAGGCTCCAAGTTGCCATGTGATGGAACACGAGCTTTCCGCTTTCTATGACATCACGCATGGGTTAGGACTTGCAATTCTGACGCCTAGATGGATGGAGTATGTTCTTGACGAGACCACCGCACCAAAGTTCTATCAGTTTGGTGTCAATGTGTTTGGCATTGACAAGGATCTTCCTGCAATGGAAGTTGGTAAAAAGGCAATTGAAATGCTGTCCGATTTCTTCTTTAATACCCTAGGTTTAAAGAGTACCTTGACAGAAATCGGCATTGATGATTCCAAGTTTGAAATAATGGCAAAGAAATCCTGTGGAAACGGAATGATGCCTGGCTATAAGCCGCTGAACCAGCAGGACGTTGAAAATATCTTTAATATGTGTCTGTAATCCGGAAACGGTAAAGAAAAAACATTGGCATGGTGCGTCAGCAGACAGCTGGTTGGTTCATCTTGCCGTTGAAGCAGACGTATCGGCAGGTCCTGCGGAATGGTTGGAGCCTGTTACGGAT
The DNA here is from genome assembly GCF_002196785.1 of Desulfosporosinus sp. FKA. NCBI lineage: Bacteria > Bacillati > Bacillota > Clostridia > Eubacteriales > Desulfitobacteriaceae > Desulfosporosinus > Desulfosporosinus sp. FKA. The sequence continues at coordinate 19,955 of NZ_NAHZ01000009.1, forward strand.
GAAGAATATAACAAATTGAAATAACATCAGAGAAAAGGCTGAATGACTCGCAGGGTGACCTGTCATTCAGCCTTTCTTTAATATTCGGGAATGCAGATAGGAGAAGAAAAAGCTATGAAAAAAAGAATCTTAGGAAAAGGCTTGGAGGTGTCAGCAATCGGGCTTGGCTGCATGGGACTGAGTCATGCCTATGGTGCACCAACAGAAAAGAATGAAGCTACCCGCTTGATTCATGAGGCAGCAGATATGGGTTATACCTTTTTTGATACTGCGGAAATTTACGGTACACAGGACAATCCACACGATAATGAAATCCTTGTTGGTGAGGCCTTGAAGCCGTATCGGGATAAAGTGGTCATTGCCACGAAATTTGGAATTAAGTTTGATACGACCAGCAAGCAGGTACCCTATCCTATCGTCCCGGATTCCACGCCTGACCGAATCCGTACATCAGTGGAAGGTTCCCTGAAACGGCTGCAGACAGACTGTATTGATTTGTATTATCAGCACCGTATTGATCCGAAGGTGCCTGTCGAAGAAGTAGCCGGGGTGATGACTGATTTGATAAAAGAAGGCAAAATTAAGCATTGGGGAGTATCGGAGGCAAACGAGGAGTATATCAAAAAGGCCTATGCGGTCTGCCCCATCACAGCGGTCGAAAATCGTTATTCAATGATGGCTCGCCACTATGAGCCACTGTTTCCCGTCTTAGAAGAACTTGGCATTGGCTTTGTCGCATTTTCGCCGATGGCAAACGGATTCTTGACCGGAAAATATGGTAAAGGAATGACGTTTGACAAGCGTTATGATTACCGTGCAGCAATGCCGCAGTTTACCGAAGAGGCGATTGATAAGAATCAGGCACTACTCGGATTGCTCCATCAGATGGCTGGTGAGAAAAATGCGTCACCTGCGCAGATTTCTATGGCATGGATGATGTGCAAGAAGCCTTGGATTGTTCCGATTCCCGGCACAAGAAAGAGTGAACGCCTGAATGAAAATGCAGGTGCAGCGGATGTAGAGCTTTCAATAGAGGAAGTGGCAAAGCTGGACAAGGCTCTGGATGAAATGGAAATGTCTGAGGTCTTTGGCGGAACAAAAATCAAAAAATAGGAGGATTACGCAGTGAGTAAAATTTTGATTGTTTATTACTCTCGCAAGGGAGAAAACTACTGGAACGGCAGTATCCGTAACCTGCAAAAAGGCAATACAGAAATCGTGGCAGAAATGATTCAGGAGGCAGTAGGTGGAGAACTGTATGAAATCAACACGGTTAAGACCTATGCATCCAATTACTATGAGTGCATCGAGGATGCCAAACAGGAGCTTCGCAGCAATGCACGTCCTGAATTAAAAGAGTACCCAAGCAGCATAGAAGCCTATGATACTATCTTCGTTGGATACCCGAACTGGTGGGGAACCATGCCGATGGCGATGTTTACCTTTTTGGAGCATTATGACCTGTCCGGCAAGAAAGTCATTCCGTTCTGCACCAACGAGGGCAGCGGTATGGGCAGTAGTGAACGCGACCTAAAAAAGGTTTGCGCGGGAGCAACGATTGAAAGAGGACTTTCTATCCACGGTGCAGAGGCAGCCCAGTCCGGCAGTATGGTATCTGCATGGGCTAAAAAGATGGTGTAGCCTATGGGAAGAAAATTCAAACTGACGATTGACGGAACCATATATCATGCAAATATGGTGGAGAATCCGCTGGTAGAAAAAATGGCAGCAATGTGTCCCTTTGAGGCAGATTACCAGAGATATACCGAGCATGAATATTATACCCGCCTTCCGCAGAAGGCAAATCACAAAGGTTGTGAGCTGACGCAGATGGCCTATCGGAATCAGATTTTCTACTTTCAGGGATGGAATGCTTTCACGATTCTGTTCGGTGACTGCAATACGGCACCATTCGATGTCGTGCATTTGGGTGATCTGGTAGAAGATGTAATTCCACAACTTAAGGATGCAGGTGCCACGGTACGGGTGCTTTGCGAAATAGATGATTAGGAGGACAAAAACATGGAGTATGTAGTGTTAAATAATGGTGTGAAAATGCCGAAATTAGGTTATGGTGTATATCAGGTTACACCGGTAGAGTGTGAGCGTTGTGTTCTGGATGCCATCAGTGTAGGCTATCGTTCCATCGATACGGCACAGGCTTACGGAAATGAAGAGGGTGTCGGCAATGCCATCGAGAAATGCGGAGTGCCTCGTGAGGAACTCTTCATCACAACAAAGGTATGGATTTCCAATGGCGGCTATGAAAAGGCTAAAGCATCTATCGAGGAATCCTTGAGAAAGCTGAAAACTGAATATATTGACTTGCTTCTCATCCATCAACCGTTCAATGATTATTACGGAACCTATCGTGCGATGGAGGAAGCCTACAAGGAGGGTAAACTCCGTGCCATCGGTGTTTCCAACTTTTATCCTGACAGACTGATTGACCTGTGCCATTTCGTTGAGATTATCCCGGCAGTGAATCAGGTGGAAACTCATGTATTTCAGCAGCAGGCAGAAGCCCGTGAAATCATGAAGAAGTATGAAGTACAACATGAATCTTGGGGGCCGTTTGCTGAAGGCCGTAAGGATTTCTTTAACAACCCTGTTCTGAATGAAATCGGTGCGAAGTATCGCACATCGGCAGCACAGGTTGCGCTACGCTTCCTGCTTCAGAGTGATGTAGTCGTGATTCCGAAGTCCACCCACAAGGAGCGTATGCTTGAGAACATCAATGTATTTGACTTCGAGCTGACCGAAGATGACATGAAAGCTATCCGTGCTTTGGACGAGAAAGAGAGCGCATTCTTCTCACATTATGACGCTGCAACTGTGGAGATGCTGACTGGACTGGTTAGATAAATTATAAGAAGAGGATACCTTATCTCATAGCAATTAAGCAAAAAATCTAAGAGGGTAAAAACTAATTTGTCAAGTATTTTCTAAACCGACATTCTTCAGTCTCACTGTGTTTTCCATGGAGACACTTTACGACTTTGCTCAGCCACAGCGCACGTTGAGACCGTGGTTCGATTAAGAAAACAGACACTCTAAACCAGCCTGTGGTGCGGGTTGTAGGTTTGTGAATATTCAGAATTAAATCAAAAACAGGCGCAATGTTTTCTGGCTACGTGCATGGGAACATGTCGCCTGTTTTATTTTACATAATGAAGTAGTGTATGAATATAAACCCGGAAAAATGTACTACAGTGTCAGGGGGGCTTTGAGACTGTGACAAATTAGAAAACAGTAATCTCCAGATTGTTCCATATTAGTGGAGAGTCTGGCGAGTTTTTGTTTTTCAGGAGAGAAAGATAATTTTCTACCTAAGCTTAGAAGGAATGCCTGGAAAAATGTAGAATTATTGGAGAGAATTATTTGTTGCTTGCTAACTTTTAGTATACAAAACTGAGCGAGATTGCGGATTAAATGTCTATAATGCGGATGTGTGAATATTTCATCTTTTGGGTGCGACTGGAGCGGAAAACAAGTGCAGTGGCAGCGGAGAAATAGTGCGGTCAGCGCGGAAAGGCCGAGCGCCTTTGGCATAAAACAGTGCATTCGTATTGGTTGAAA